>NZ_JBIVJB010000085.1:0-21225 GCF_044750025.1 Pseudomonas sp. NPDC088885
CACCCTGCAAGCCTGGGTGATGCGTCTGGTGCGTCTGGTGATGAAGCTGACCCCGTACGGCGTGCTGGCGCTGATGACCAAAGTGGTCGCCGGTTCCAACCTGCAGGACATCATCAAACTCGGCAGTTTTGTCGTGGTGTCGTATCTGGGTCTGGGCCTGATGTTTGTCGTACACGGTTTGCTGGTGTCAGCGGCGGGGATCAATCCGCTGCGTTTCTTCCGCAAGATCTGGCCGGTGCTGACGTTCGCGTTCACCAGCCGTTCGAGCGCGGCAAGCATTCCACTGAGCATTGAAGCGCAGACGCGTCGTCTGGGGATTCCGCAGTCGGTGGCGAGTTTTGCCGCATCGTTCGGTGCGACGATTGGCCAAAACGGTTGCGCGGGGCTGTACCCGGCGATGTTGGCGGTGATGGTTGCGCCGACTGTGGGCATCAACCCGCTGGATCCGCTGTGGATCGCGACGCTGGTGGCGATTGTGACGCTGAGCTCGGCCGGTGTGGCCGGTGTCGGTGGCGGCGCGACGTTCGCGGCGCTGATCGTGCTGCCGGCGATGGGCTTGCCGGTGTCACTGGTGGCGTTGCTGATTTCGGTTGAACCGCTGATTGATATGGGGCGTACGGCGTTGAACGTGAGCGGTTCGATTACGGCGGGTGCTATTACCAGTCAGGTGATGCAACAGACTGATAAAGAACTGCTGGATGCTGATGAGCATGCGGAGTTGGCGCAGGCTTAACTGCAACACATACTTGTGGCGAGGGGATTTATCCCCGTTGGGTTGCGTAGCGACCCCATTATTTTGGGGCTGCTGCGCAACCCAACGGGGATAAATCCCCTCGCCACAATTTAGGCTTTTTCCCAGACTTCGAAGTTGTACGCCGGCTTATCTTCAACCGCCGGGTTTTCAACGTTGGAAACCAGCTTCCACTGCTCCGAATCAAACTCCGGAAACCACGCATCCCCTTCCGGGCTCAACGCCACGCGAGTCAGATACAGACGATCCGCCTGCGCCAGCCCTTGCGCGTACAACTGCGCGCCACCAATCAGCATCAGCTCATCAACGCCCTGCTCTTTCGCCCATTCTTCGGCGCGAACCACCGCTGCTTCCAGCGACGGATACACCTCGGCACCTTCCAGCACCAGATCGGCCTGACGGCTGACTACGATGTTCAAGCGCCCCGGCAGCGGTCGGCCGAGCGAATCCCAGGTCTTGCGACCCATGATGATCGGCTTGCCCAAGGTCGTGGCCTTGAAGTATTTGAAGTCCCCCGGCAGGTGCCAGGGCATGCTGTTGTCGACGCCGATCACGCGGTTTTCACCGAGGGCTGCGATCAGGCTGAGGGGGAGTGATTTAGTCATGCCGGCGAGGATACCAGAGCCGCGCTTACCCCGATAAGCGCCACAGCGGTTATGCTCAGCGCTGGATTAAGCGACGGGATGCCGCGTGACTGAACTGACTCCACTGCAAAACCTCTGGCTCACCGAAACCGTGCGCCTGCGCGAAGAACACGCAGGCCCGCTGGAAGATATGGAAGCCAATCGACTGGCGCGCGCGGCCGGCGGCGATCTGCCGAGCCGCATTCAGCGCCGCGCGTTATGGCTGGCCGAACGTGACGGGTTGACGGCAGCACTTAAACACTGGCTGCAAGGCGCGCGTCTGGCGCTGGTGTTGCTGATGATCTTCGCGGCGCTGAGCGGCGCCGGTCTGGCCTTCGCCGCACTCGGCCAGACGCCGGTCAATGTGTTCTGGGCCTTGGGCAGTCTGCTCGGGCTGAACCTGATTCTGCTGCTGAGCTGGTTGCTGGGCTTGATCTTTGCCGGCGAACACGGCGCCACGCTCGGGCGATTGTGGTTATGGCTCAGCGAAAAAATGGCCCGCGACGCCAAAGCCGCGCAACTGGCGCCCGCCCTGCTGCTGATGCTGCAACGCAAGAAACTCAATCGCTGGGCGCTCGGTACGCTGGTCAACGGATTGTGGTTGCTGGCGATACTCAGCTCGCTGATTCTGCTGCTGACGCTGATGGCGACCCGGCGCTACGGCTTCGTCTGGGAAACCACGATTCTCAGCGCCGACACCTTTATCCATGTCACCCACGCGCTGGGGTATCTACCGTCGCTGCTCGGTTTCAACGTGCCGACGGTGGAGATGATCCGCGCCAGCGGCGACGGTGCGCTCGACATCGAAAGCGCCCGTCAGGCTTGGGCGACCTGGCTGGTTGGCGTTTTGGTGGTGTACGGCGTGCTGCCGCGTCTGCTGCTGACGCTGTTGTGTTTCTGGCGCTGGAACAGCGGCAAAGCCGCGCTGCGTCTGGACTTGAACCTGCCCGGCTACGCGCAATTGCGCGAACGTCTGATGCCGACCAGCGAACGCCTCGGCGTCAATGATCCGGAGCCTGCACAACTGCATCGAGTCGAAAGCAGCGTCGGCGAACTCGCCAGCGAAGGTGCGTTGCTGGTCGCCATCGAACTCGACGAACAACGCCCATGGCCGCCCGCGCTGCCGAAAAATGTCAGCAATGCTGGCATCCTCGACAGCCGCGAATCACGCCATAAACTTCTCGAACAACTCAGTCGCTTCCCGCCGGCACGTCTGGCGATTGCCTGCGACCCACGGCGTTCACCGGATCGTGGCAGCCTCGCCTTGATCGCCGAACTGGCGCGCAACGCTGGAGAAACCCGCGTCTGGCTGCTGCAAGCGCCGCCCGGTGAAGCGCTGGATGCCGAACGCCTCGGCGACTGGCACATCGCGCTGCAACAGCTTGATCTGCAGTTTGCCGATTGCGCGCCGTTGAACTGGCTGGAGACTGGCCATGACTGATGCCTGGAAAGCGCCGCTGAAACTCGCGGTGGTCGGCCACACCAACGTCGGTAAAACCTCGCTGCTGCGTACGCTGACCCGCGATGTCGGTTTCGGCGAAGTCTCCCATCGCCCGAGCACCACGCGGCATGTCGAAGGCGCGCGGTTGTCGGTGGACGGCGAGCCGTTGCTCGACCTCTACGACACGCCGGGACTGGAAGATGCCATCGCCCTGCTGGATTTTCTCGAACGTCTGGAACGCCCCGGCGAACGCCTCGATGGCCCGGCGCGGCTGGCGCGGTTTCTCGACGGCAGCGAGGCGCGCCAGCGTTTCGAGCAGGAGGCGAAAGTGCTGCGGCAACTGCTCGCCTCCGACGCCGGGTTGTACGTGATCGATGCCCGTGAACCGGTGCTGGCCAAGTACCGCGATGAACTGAAAGTGCTCGCCAGTTGCGGCAAACCGCTGCTGCCGGTGCTGAATTTTGTCAGCAGCGCCAACCATCGCGAGCCGGATTGGCGCGAGGCGCTGGCGCGGCTCGGGCTGCATGCGTTGGTGCGTTTCGACAGCGTGGCGCCGCCTGAAGATGGCGAGCGGCGGCTGTATGAAAGCCTCGCGCTGCTGCTGGAAAGTGCTCGTCCGCAACTGGAACGGTTGATTGCTGATCAACAGGCTCAGCGCCTGGCGCGTCAGCAAAGTGCGGCGCGGTTGATTGCTGAATTGTTGATCGATTGCGCTGCTTGTCGGCGCCGTGTGGTCAGCGAAGCGGAGCAGGAACAGCAAGCCATCAGCGAACTGCGCAAGGCTGTCCGTCAGCGCGAGCAGAAGTGTGTTGAGGCGTTGCTCAAGCTGTATGCGTTTCGTCCGCAGGATGCGGCGGCGAGTGATTTGCCGTTGCTCGATGGGCGTTGGGGTGATGATCTGTTCAACCCGGAAACCTTGAAGCAACTCGGTGTGCACGTGGGTGGCGGTATTGCTGCGGGTGCGGCGGCGGGGGCTGGTGTGGATTTGCTGGTTGGCGGGATTACCCTTGGCGCAGCGGCGTTGGCGGGGGCGATTGCCGGGGGTGTGCTGCAGACGGCGCGCAGTTATGGCAGTCGCTTGCTGGGCAAGATTAAAGGGCAGCGTGAGTTGACGGTGGATGACGGGGTATTGCGGCTGTTGGCGCTGCGCCAGCGGCAGTTGGTGTTGGCGCTGGATCAGCGTGGGCATGCGGCGATGGATGCGGTTCAGGTGGCTACTCCGCAGGATAAAACCTGGCGTGAGGGCAAGTTGCCGGAGGCGCTGAACAAGGCGCGGGCGCATCCGCAGTGGTCGTCGCTCAATTCGCAGGCGAAGTTGAATCAGGCGGAAAGGCAGGAGCAGATTGAGGCGTTGGTTGATCGGGTGCTTGAGCTGTAGATCGCTACCCCCTCACCCCAGCCCTCCCGAAACGTCGGACCGCCCCCAAGGGGTAGAGGGGGAAGGGAGCAGATCTCCAGGCTTTTCAAAACCTGAGTTCGGCTGGATATTTCAGGTCGATGTATCACCTGAGAACAACTCCGTAGGCTCCCTCTCCCTCCGGGAGAGGGCTGGGGTGAGGGCGACAATCACCCTGCCGACAACAAAACCTCAGCCTTGCGCTTGAGCACCGCCAAATCCATCACCGGCACCGCCATCTCCTTGGCCAACTCATCCCACTGCCGCATCCGCAAACTGACCGCACACAACGGATCCCGCTCAAACACATCCGCCTCCGCCTCCGTCATCACCCCGCCCTGATACTCCAGCGTCCGCCGGCTCGCCTCACTCAACCGCTCGAAATACCCCGGCTCACGCAGCGTCAGATACCGCTTGGCCTGCACGTGATATTCCACCAGCCGCGCCAGCCGCTCACTGAAACCGGCCTCGCGCAAATAATCCGCACCCAGCCGTTCATGGCTGACCACGCCATACCCGCCCATGTTCTCCGCGCCTTCGGCACACAAATGGCCGATGTCATGGAAGAACGCCGCCAGCACCACTTCATCATCAAAACCTTCGGCGATCGCCAGTTCGGCGGCCTGGGACATGTGCTCGATCTGTGACACCGGTTCGCCGATGTAATCGCTGGTGCCAAAACGCTCATACAGCGCGAATACCGTGGCGACGGTTTTTTCGTGACCTGTCATCAAATTTCCTCCAACAACTGTGCAACGTTGCGTTCGGCCATCGCCGGGCCGACGCTCATGCCGACGCCGGTGTGCATCAGCGCCACACTCAACCCCGCTGCCGGGCGCAGCAACGAAAACGGTCCCGGCCCCCGAGAACCATAGACGCCCTGCCAGCGCTCGACCACTTGCACCTTGCAGCCCAGTGTTTGCTCGGCCAGCTCGATCATCCAGTTGTCCACTTGCTCGGCATTGAACGGTGAAGCGTCGCTGCCGTAATGGTGCGAGTCGCCGATGATCAGTTCGCCGTACGGCGTCGGGCTGATCAGCAGGTGGATGCCGTTGTCGTGCAGGTGCGGTTGTTCACGCAGGATCTGCGCCTGCACCGCCGCCGCTTCCGGCAGATCGGCGAAGGCGCCGTAGTGCACGCAGCTGAGGCCGGTGAGCAAGGCGTGTTGCAGATTCAGCTCGGTCGCAGGTTTGGCGCGGAGCATTTGCAGACGGCAGATTTGCGGGTCGAGCGCGGCGATTGGTTCGGCCAGCAAGGTCTGATAATCGTGGCCGGAGCAGACGATGATCTGCTTCGCGGTAAACGTGCCGGCAGTGCTGTGCAGGCGACCGGGTTCTACGTCGCGCACCAGTGTGGAGAAGTGGAACTCGACGCCGAGGTCGCGGCGCAGGTAGTCGATCAATGCCGGAATCGCTTCGCGAGAGTAAAGCTGTTGATCGTCGAGGCCATGAAGCGCGGCGCGGTGATGGCTGAACTGGCCGTTGTAGAGATCGCGCAGGGCGGCGCCGCGCAGCAGGTCAACGTTGTAGCCGTGTTCCACCGCGCGGCCGGCGCAGAAGGTGTCGAGCAGGTGTTCTTCGGCTTCGGTTCTGGCGAATAGATACGAACCGTTGCGCTTGATTTGCAGCCCGGCGAGTTGCGCCCAGTCGCCCCAGATTTCGCGGCTGGCCTTGGCCAGTGCGAGCATTGGGCCGGGTGGCTGGCCGGTGACCAGGGCCTGGCCGAAGTTGCGCACCGAGGCGCCGAGGGGCGTGGCGGTGCGCTCGAAAACGGCGACTTTGAGGCCGCGTTTGGCGGCGGCGTAGGCGTGGGACAGGCCCAGAATGCCGGCGCCGACGATGAGCAGGTCTTTGTGGTGTTTCATGAGGCTACCTCGATGATCGTTCCCACGCTCCGCGTGGGAATGCAGCCAAGGACGCTCTGCGTCCATAGTGACGCGGAGCGTCACGGGATTCATTCCCACGCGGAGCGTGGGAACGATCAGCACAGGTTCCCCTGTAGGAGTGAGCCTGCTCGCGATCAGGCCCGGTCAGACTACGAAGATTTACTTGGCAGCCACTTTCTCGGACTTGCCGTCATAACGCTTGCGCCACTCAGTCAGGATCTCGTCGCGATTCTTCGAGGCCCAGGCAAAGTCGTTCTTGATCAAACGCTGCTCATAATCCGCCGGCAATTCGGTCTGCGGCTTGGCGATCCCCGGCTGCGCAAGAACAGCGAAGTTCTCTTTATACAGATCCATCGCCTCAGCACTCGCCGAGAAGTCCGCCAGTTTCTTCGCCGCTTCTTCATGCGGCGTGCCTTTGATCACGGCAGTCGCTTCGATCTCCCAGCCCAGACCTTCTTTCGGCAGGATGATGTCCAGCGGCGCGCCCTGACGCTTCAGCTGTACCGCCGGGTATTCAAAGGAAATCCCGATCGGAAACTCGCCCGCCGCTGCCAGTTTGCAAGGCTTGGAACCGGAGTGAACGTACTGGCCGATGTTCTGGTGCAGGCCATCCATGTACGCCCAGCCCTGCTTCTCGCCGAAGGTTTGCAGCCAGGCGCTGACGTCGAGGAAACCGGTGCCGGACGACGCCGGGTTCGGCATAACAATCTTGCCCTTGTACTCAGGCTTGGTCAGATCCTGCCAGCTCACTGGCTTGGTCAAACCCTGCTTCTCGGCTTCGACAGTGTTGAAGCAGATGGTCGCAGCCCAAACGTCCATGCCGACCCAGGCTGGCGGGTTGGCGGCGTCGCGGTAGTTCGCGCCGATCTTGCCGAGATCCTTCGGCGCGTAGCTTTGCAGCATGCCTTGCTGGTCGAGGATCGCCAGGCTCGAAGCCGCGAGGCCCCACACCGCGTCAGCCTGCGGGCGAGCCTTTTCGGCGAGCAGTTTGGCGGTGATGATCCCGGTGGAATCACGCACCCATTTGATCTCGACGTCCGGGTTGGCTTTTTCGAACGCTTCTTTGTAGGACTTCAGTTGCTCGGCTTCGAGGGCGGTGTACACCGTCAACTCGGTTTTTGCCGCGAAGGCATTCAGGCTGAAAGTAGCGAGCACAGCAGCGGCCAGGGCCAAAGGCTTGAACATGATCGGTATCCTGTCTTTTGAGTTGAGGGTGTGAATCAGTGACCGGGCGCGGTTTGCCGCCAGGCTTGAGAACGGCGCAGCAAGCCGCGCGACGCCCACGCCAGCAGCAAGGACACGCCCGCCGAGGTGAACAGAATCAGGGTCGACATCGCCGCCGCACCGCCGACGTTGCCGGCGTCATCCATGTTCAGCACCGCGACTGCCGCGAGGATGGTGTCGGGGCTGTAGAGGAAGATCGCGGCAGAAACCGTGGTCATCGCCGAGACGAACAGGTAGCGCACAATGTCCAGCAGCGCCGGCAGGCAGATCGGCACGGTGACGCGCAGGTAATGCCGGTACAGCGGCGCCTTCAGCGACAGCGCAGCGGCTTCGAACTCGGCGTCGAGTTGGCGCAATGCAGTGGTCGCGGTCATTTGGGCGGTGGTCAGGTAGTGCGCAATGGTGCAGACGATCAGCAGCGTCATCGTCCCGTACAGCACGTGCAGCGGGTTACCCGTGAGGTTGAAGAAGAAGACGTAACCCAGACCGAGCACCAGCCCCGGCACCGCCATCGGCACAAAGCTAAGCATGCGCAACGCCAGGTTGAGGCCGCGCTGATCGCGGGTTTTCTCCATCAGATAAGCACCGGTGAAAATCAGCACGCTGCCGATCAACGCCGTGCCCAGCGCCATTTTCAAACTGTTGCTGTAAGCCAGCCAGCCACCGCCAGCGGTTTCGTTGAACTGGTAATGGTTGAGCGACAGCGACAGGTTGTACGGCCAGAACTTAACCAGCGACGAAAACACCGCCATACCGAACACCAGGATCAACGCCGCGCTGATCAGCAGAACAATCGCCAGATAGCAGCCATCGCGCAGTTTCGACGGTGCCGGTTTGAACACTTGAGCGCGACCGCTCATGGAGTCGCCATGACGCCGACGCAGCCAGGCATCGACGCCGAAGCTGAACAGCGCCGGCAGCAACAGCACCATGCCGATCAACGCACCGCGACCGAATTGTTGTTGGCCGACCACGGCTTTGTAGGCTTCCAGCGCCAGCACTTGATAGTCGCCACCGACCACCACCGGCACACCGAAATCGGTGATGGTCAGGGTGAACACCAGACAGAACGCAGCGAACACGGCCTGGCGAGTTGCCGGCCAAGTAATGCTGCGAAACGCTTTGGCCGGACTGGCGCCCATGCTCGACGCGGCATCGAACAGCCGCGCATCGGCCAGCGACAATGCCGAGAGCAGAATCATCAGCGCATGCGGGAAGGTGTAAATCACCTCACCCAGCACAATCCCCCAGAACCCGTAGATGTTGTCCGAGAGCAGTCCGCGCAACATGCCCTGGTTGCCGAACAGATAAACCAGTGCAATCCCCGGCAGCATCGACGGCGCCATCAGCGGCAACAAGGAAATCCCGCGCCAGATGCCCTTCGCCGGAATCATCGTGCGTTGCAGCGCGTAGGCAAACAGGTAGGCCAGCGGTACGACGATGGCCGCAACGCTGAGGGACACTTTCAGGCTGTTGCCGAGCAGCCAGTGGAAATTCTCGCTGCTCACCAGCTCTTTCGCCGCGAGCCAGCCACCGCCCTGCCCGGCTTCATTGCTGAAGCCACGCCAGAAGATCGCCAGCAACGGCAGCAACACCGCGATACTGAGCAGGACCAACAGGAGCAATTTGCCGCCGACGACAAAAATACGGTCGCCGATCTCGGCTTTCGAGGACTGTCGCACCTGCTTGTGCGGTAGCGGCAGCGCGAGGTTGCTGTTCATCAGGCAAACACCTGCAGGCTGCGCGGCGGCAAGGCGACCATGATTTGCTGGGCGCCGAGGCGCGGCATGGCTTCCGGCGCGAGTTCGGCGAGCAAGGCGTGGCCAGGCAATTGATCGAGTTCGAAGCTCATGCGACAGCGGTTGCCGAGGAAGGTGATTTCGCGAACTTTGGCCGGGAACAGGTTCTCTTCGTGCACCGGCGGGTTGACGTTGATCGCTTCCGGGCGGCAGAACAAACGGCCCGAGGCGCGCTGAACGCTGCCATCGCTGAGGCGCAGGTTCATCCCGCCGACCTGCGCGTGAGTGTCGCTGCTGCGCTGGAACGGCAGCCAGTTGCCCTGGCCGACAAACTCGGCCACGAACGGTGTGGCCGGGCGGTTGTAGATTTCCTGCGGGGTGGCGTATTGCTCGACGCGGCCGTTATTCATCACGGCGATGCGGTCGGCCATCAGCATGGCTTCGTCCTGATTGTGCGTGACCATCAGGGTGGTGATGCCGAGGTTGCGTTGCAGTTGGCGCAGCTCGGTGCACAGATGCTCGCGGACGCGGGCGTCGAGGGCGGACATCGGTTCATCGAGCAACAGCAGCGAGGGAGCTGGTGCCAGAGCACGGGCCAGTGCGACACGCTGCTGTTGGCCGCCGGACAATTGGCCGGGGTATTTTTTTTCGCTGCCGATGAGGCCGACCAGTTCCAGCATCTGGCCGACACGCCGGCGCACTTCGTCGCGACCACTGCCGGCGAGGCCGTAGGCAATGTTCGCTTCGACGGTCAGATTGGGGAACAGCGCGTAGGACTGGAACAGAATGCCGTAGTCACGGGCCTGCGGGGCGAGGTGCGAGACGTCGCGGTCGCCGAGGTACAGCTCGCCGCTGTCCTGTTTCTCCAGACCGGCGATGCAGCGCAGCAACGTGGTTTTGCCGCAGCCCGACGGGCCGAGCAGGCACACCAGTTCACCGGCGGCGACGTCGAGGGAGACATTATCCAGCGCGGTGAACGCGCCGAAGCGTTTCTGCACGCCGCGCACTTTCATCGGCGCACCGGGGTTGGTCAGGGCAGTTGCGATGGCAGGATTCATGGACAGACCTCATCAAGCAGATGGGGCCAATCCTAGAGTTGTAATGCGTCCGTCATGTGGCAGTGAGGCAAAAACTGCTGATAGTGGTATTCGGGGATTTTGGTTCACCAGAGATCGTTCCCACGCTCTGCGTGGGAATGCCTCATCGGACGCTCCGCGTTCGGCTCTTGGGACGCAGAGCGTCCCGGGCTGCATTCCCACGCGGAGCGTGGGAACGATCATTACGCGGGGGACATTTCTTGGGCCAAGCCTAGGAACGCCGCGGGCAACCGCGCGCCCTTGCGCTCTTTCAGGCAATAAAGGTACTCAGGAATCTGCGGTGCATTCTCGATCGTCAGCACGCGCAATTGCGGATCATGCGGCACTTCCTGCCGGGCAATGATGCTGATGCCGATATTGCGCAACACCGCCTCCCGAATCGACTCACGGCTGCCAATCTCCAGCAACGGCCCGAAACTCACCCCGGCACTCGCCAGCAATTCTTCGGTCAACCGCCGCGTGGTCGAACCCGACTCACGCATCAACAACGTATGCCCGGCCAGCGCACTCAACGTCACATGCTCCTGCGCCGCCAGCGGATGATTGCGATGCACCGCCAGCACCAGCGGATCAGTCCCGAGCACCCGACGAATCAACCGCGCGTCATCCAGCAACTGCGATGACGCAGCGATATCCACCCGATAGTCCTCCAGCGCTTCCAGTACCTGCTGCGAGTTGCCGATTTCCACCGACACCTCCACCTGCGGCAGGCGCTCGCGAAAGGTCTTTACCAGATCGAGGATGTAATACGGCGCCGTGGCGGCGATGCGCAACGTGCCCTGCACCTGACCGCTGTTACGCAGGAAAAACTCGATATCGGCTTCCTGCTGCAACAACGTTTTAACCATCGGCAGCAACCGCGCGCCTTCGTCACTGACGCTCAGGCGCCGGCCGCCACGGTAGAACAGTTCCACCGAATACTGACTTTCCAGATTACGTATCTGCGTGGTCACGGTCGGTTGGCTGAGGCCGAGTTTTTTCGCCGCCAGCGTGATGCTGCCCAGGCGGGCGACCATGTAAAACGCTTTCAGCTCGGCACTCAGCACAACTCTTCCTCATCTATTTGCGCAGCAGGCGCAAACCGTTGAACACCACCAACAGGCTCACGCCCATGTCGGCGAACACCGCCATCCACATGGTGGCGAGTCCGGCGAAGGTTACCGCAAGAAAGATCGCTTTGATCACCAGCGCCAAGGCGATGTTCTGTTTCAGGATGCTGGCGGTGTTGCGCGACAGGCTGATGAAGGCCGGAATCTTGCGCAGATCGTCATCCATCAGGGCGACATCGGCGGTTTCGATCGCCGTGTCGGTGCCGGCCGCGGCCATGGCGAAACCGATCTCGGCGCGGGCCAGTGCTGGCGCGTCGTTGATGCCGTCGCCGACCATGCCCACACGATGGCCCTGCTTGTACAGATCTTCAATGGCTTGCAGTTTGTCGGTTGGCAGCAAATCACCGCGAGCCTCGTCGATGCCGACCTGCGCGGCAATCGCTTGGGCGGTGTGGACGTTGTCGCCGGTGAGCATCAGGGTTTTCACCCCGAGTTCATGCAACTGACGGATCGCTTCGCGGCTGGTTTCCTTGACGGTATCGGCCACGGCGAACAGCGCCAGCGGGCCGGAACTGTCGAGCAGCAGCACCACGGATTTACCCTGTTTCTCCAGTGCGAAGAGTTTTTCTTCCAGCGCTGGCGAGCACAGGCCGAGTTCTTCGACCAGACGATGGTTGCCCAAATGATAGGTCTGGCCGTTGATTTCGCCTTTGACACCACGCCCGCCCAGCGCTTCGAAGTTATCCACAATCAGCGCGGCGAAGTTTTTATCCACAGCGGCGTTGGCGATGGCCAGCGACACCGGGTGATCGGAGCGTCCGGCCAAAGCAGCGGCGATTGCCGGTGCCGTGGCATCGGCGGTTGGATCGAGGGAAAGGTAATCGGTCTGCACCGGTTTGCCATGGGTGATCGTGCCGGTTTTATCCAGCGCCAGATAATCGAGCTTGAAACCGCCCTCCAGGTACACACCGCCCTTGACCAGAATGCCTTTACGCGCCGCCGCGGCGAGGCCGCTGACGATGGTCACCGGGGTGGAAATCACCAGTGCACACGGGCACGCGACCACCAGCAACACCAGCGCGCGGTAGATCCAGTCGAACCACACAGCGCCCATGAACAGCGGCGGAATGATCGCCACGGCCAAGGCAAACACGAACACCACAGGCGTGTAGATTTTCGAGAATTGATCGACGAATCGTTGGGTCGGTGCGCGCGCGCCTTGGGCCTGTTCGACGGCGTGGATAATTCGCGCCAGCGTCGAGTTGTTCGCCGCAGCGGTGACCGCGTATTCCAGTGAACCAGCCTGATTGATGGTGCCGGCGAAGACTTTGTCGCCGACGGTTTTCTCGACCGGCAGGCTTTCCCCGGTGATCGGCGCCTGGTCGATGGTCGAGTTGCCGCTGAGCACTTCACCGTCCAGCGCAATGCGCTCGCCGGGCTTCACTCGCACACGGGCGCCGAGTTCGACGCTTTTCACGTCCTGTTCGACCCACGAACCGTCAGCCTGCAACACCGTGGCTTGCTCTGGCGTCATCTGCATCAGGCCGCTGATCGCATTGCGCGCACGGTCAAGCGAACGCGCTTCGATCAGCTCGGCGACGGTGAACAGGAACATCACCATCGCCGCTTCCGGCCACTGGCCGATGAGGATGGCACCGGTCACGGCGATGCTCATCAACGCGTTGATGTTGAGGTTGCGGTTCTTCAGGGCGATCCAGCCCTTTTTGTAGGTGGTCAGGCCACCGCTGAGAATCGACACCAGCGCGATAATCGCCACCACCCAAGTGGGTGCGGCGTTGGTGAAGTGGATGACTTCAGCGGCAAGCGCGCCGATGCCGGACAACGCCAGCGGCCACCAGTGTTTTTTCACTGGCGCCGGGGCCGGCGCATCGACGCCCGCCTCCAGCGGCTCGGCGTGCATGCCGAGGGATTTGATCGCTTCGGTGATCGGCTCGGTACCCGGCAGATTGTGGGTCACACCGAGTACGCGGTTGATCAGGTTGAATTCCAGTTGCTGCACGCCGGCGAGTTTGCCGAGCTTGTTCTGGATCAGCGTCTGCTCGGTCGGGCAGTCCATCGCCTCGATGCGGAAACTGCTCAGCCGCGCGTCGGCGGTGGTCTTTTCGCTCAGTTGCACCAACGCAGGCGCGGCGGCTGTCGACGAGCAGCAGGCGTCTTCGTGCGCATGAACCGGTGCCGGCGCTGCAACTTTCGACCCGCAGCAAGAATCGCCGCCCTGTGAATGCTTATGCACAGGCTGCAATTTATGACTGTGATCGTGGCCGTCGCCGGGCTTGTGGGTGTGCTGGGAATCGCTCATTGGTCGCGTCCATGAAGGTGCCTGTTGCCAAGTAAAGACCCTGTAGCCACTATAGGGTCAAGCACCCTTTTGGAGATTGCCGTCATGAAGATCGGAGAACTGGCCAAACTCACCGACTGCGCCGTGGAAACCATCCGCTACTACGAGCGCGAAAACCTCCTGCCGGAACCGGCCCGCAGCGACGGCAACTACCGCGTCTACACCCAGGCCCACGCCGAACGCCTGACCTTCATCCGCAACTGCCGCACCCTCGACATGACCCTCGAAGAAATCCGCAGCCTGCTGGCCATGCGTGACAGCCCGCAGGATCAGTGTGAAAGCGTGAACACGCTGATCGATGAACACATCCAACATGTGAAGGCACGGATTGATGGGTTACTGGCGTTGCAGACACAACTGCTCGACCTGCGCCAACGCTGTGGCGAAGGGCCGGGGGCCGAGCAATGCGGGATTTTGCAGCGCTTGGAGGTCAGCGGCGGAGTCGTCGCCACCGAAGTCGAACACTCCCACGTAGGCCGCAGCCACGGCCACTAAAGAACACCACAAAACCCCTGTAGGAGCTGCCGAAGGCTGCGATCTTTTGATTTTGCTGTTTATAAGATCAAAAGATCGCAGCCTTCGGCAGCTCCTACAGGGGTTCAGATCACCTCAAAACTCACTTCCGTGACGACGCCCGGGTTCCAGTAAAAATTCGGACTCAGCCGCGCCCCCAGATAAATCACGTATTGCACCGTCACCCTGCGCCCGACATGCGCCTGATAAACCTCAGGCGCGATGTGAAACGCCATCGTCTGCTTTGGATTAACCGCCAATCGACGCTGACGCTCGACCCAATGATCCGGCGATTGCGTCCAGAGAATTTCGATGCCGTAACAGGCGCGCAGGTTGTCAATCGGCTGCAGGCTTACGGTAACGCCATCCGGGAACGCGGCGGCTTCCAGCACGTCATTGGCCACGCCTTCCACCTCAAGCGCAGGCTTGCGGCCCAGCTCTGGGGCGACAAAGACTTTCTGCGCAGGTGAAGGTTTTGCACCTCCGGCTTGCGGAAGGTGAAAGAAAACCACCTCGACTTCGAGGCCTTCCAGGCGCTTGAGCTCGTTGTCCGGGATGGCAATCGGAATCCAATAATCCTTGCTGTTCACCACAACGTCTGCCGATTGAAACGAAGGGGTACCGTCCAATGCCAGCCACTCCGCGCGAAGCGTGTCGCCAATGATGATCTGCGGCGAGGTCGGGTCAGCCAGCGCATACGTCGAAGCGATGAACGGCGAACCCGGGCCAATGATTTCCAGCGGAATGACAGCGCCTTCGGGCTCGGTTTTGCCGAACTCGAAATAGCGGTTTTCCTTTGAGTAGAAGTAGGCGATCAGCGGCGCCTGTAATGCCGTTGCTGTCGCTGTCAGTACCGTCTCGGTCGAGAAACCGGAGCCCGCACTGCCGCCATCGAAAAACCCGCCTGTGTCTGCCATGACTGTTACCTCGCTTAGGAGGCCGTCAGCTAATCACGGGACGCGGCAGGTAGGCTACTGTCAGAAATGACAGTGGAAATACATAAATCCTGAGACTTCCACAAAACCAAATGTGGGAGCGAGCCTGCTCGCGAAAGCGGTGTATCAGTCGACATCTCTATGACTGACACGCCCTCTTCGCGAGCAGGCTCGCTCCCACAGGGTACTGCGTATTGTTTTTTAGACCGCCATTGGCGCGGTCATTGGCGCGTGGTGTTCGTAGCCTTCCAGCGAGAAATCACTCGGCTCGACCAGTTCCAGCCATTCCGGCTGGTACACGCCAGTCTTGGCAAACTCCGGCACGCGATCCGAGATTTTCAGTTTCGGCATGGCGAACGGCTCGCGCTTGAGCTGTTCGTTGAGCATGTCCAAATGGTTCTCGTAGACGTGCGCATCACCGATGAAATAGGTGAACCAGCGCGGCGTGTAGCCGGTCAGGCGACCGATCAGGCTCAGCAGCGCGGCGCCTTCGGTAAGGTTGAACGGCGTGCCCAGACCCAGATCGTTGGAACGGATGTAGAGGGTCAGGGAGATTTCCTTGGTCTCGACGTTCGGATGGAACTGGTACAGCAGGTGGCACGGCGGCAGGGCCATTTCATCCAGCTGAGCGACGTTCCAGCCGTGGAACAGAATGCGGCGGCTGCCCGGATCGTTGATGATCGTGTCGACGCACTGACGCACCTGGTCGATGGCTTTGTACAGCACCACGTAGGCCTGGCCGTCTTCTTCGCCTTGAGCGATTTGCTTGTAGCCGTTGCTCAAGGTTTGTTCGATGGCGGCGCTGTTGCTCAGCGGGATCTGCTTGTACGCCGGCCATTTGCGCCATTGCACGCCGTAGATTTCGCCGAGGTCGTCGTCGCCCTGACGGAACGGGTTGGCCAGCCACTGCGCGTTTTCGTTGGCGTTCTGATCCCAGACCTTGCAGCCCAGCGCGCGGAATTCAGCGGCGTTGTTGACGCCACGGAGAAACCCGCACATCTCGCCGATGGCCGATTTGAAGGCCATTTTGCGCGTGGTGATCGCCGGGAAACCTTCCTGCAGATCGAAACGCAGCATCGCACCCGGGAAGCTGATGGTGTTGATGCCGGTGCGGTTGGCCTGTTTGCTGCCGTTCTGAATGACGTGCGAGACCAGTTCGAGATATTGCTTCATGAGTTACCTGTGTCCTTTGAGCCCCGGCGTCGCGCGCCGGGGTTCGTAGTTTAAGCCGTCGGCGCGAGCGGTGCTGCCGGTGCGCGACGATAGGCCAGCCAGATCAGGAACAACCCGCCAACGATCATCGGTACGCAGAGCACTTGGCCCATGGTCAGCCAGTTCCAGGCCAGATAGCCCAGTTGCGCATCCGGCACGCGAACGAATTCGACGATGAAACGGAAGATGCCGTAGAACAGCGCGAACATGCCGGAAACGGCCATGGTCGGACGCGGCTTGCGCGAGAAAATCCACAGGATCAGGAACAGCGCCACGCCTTCGAGCGCGAACTGATACAGCTGCGATGGGTGACGCGGCAGTTGCGCCGGATCGCTGAATGGCGGGAAGACCATGGCCCACGGCACGTCGGTGGCTTTGCCCCACAACTCGGCGTTGATGAAGTTACCGATGCGCCCGGCGCCCAGACCGATCGGCACCATTGGCGCGACGAAGTCCATCAACTGGAAGAACGACTTGCCATTGCGCTTGCCGAACCACAACGCGGCCAGCATCACCCCGATGAAGCCGCCGTGAAACGACATGCCGCCCTTCCACACTTCGAAAATCAGCGTCGGGTTGGCCAGATAAGCGCTCAGATCGTAGAACAGCACATAGCCCAGACGTCCGCCGACGATCACGCCCATCGACATCCAGAAGACCATGTCGGAGAGTTTCTCCTTGGTCCAGGTCGGGTCGAAACGGTTGAGCCGGCGCGACGCCAGCAGCCACGCACCGCCAATGCCGATCAGGTACATCAGACCGTACCAGTGGATTTTCAGCGGACCGATGGCCAGGGCCACCGGGTCGATCTGCGGGTAAGGCAGCATTGCGACTCCTCGTTAGAGTTGAAACCAAAATTCCCGGGCGACGCTGCCACCTCAGGATTAAGCCAGGATTGCGACGCGGTTAAAGCAGGAAGCTCAAACCCACGCTGAACAGCAAAGCGGCGAACAGCCGTTTCAGCAAGCGCGGCGACAACCTGTGCGCCAATCGCGCGCCGATGCGGGCGAAAACCATGCTGGTCAGGGCGATGCCCAACAACGCCGGCAAATACACAAAACCGAGACTATGCGGCGGCAACAACGGATCGTGCCACCCCAGAATCATGAAACTTAAAGCACTGACCAAAGCGATCGGCAGACCGCAGGCCGATGACGTCGCCACCGCTTGCTGCATCGGCACACTGCGCCAGGTCAGGAACGGCACGGTCAGCGATCCGCCGCCAACGCCAAAAATCGCCGAGGCCCAACCGATCACACTGCCGGCCACGGTCAGACCGAATTTGCCCGGCACGGTTCGACTGGCCTTGGGTTTGACGTCCAGCGCCAACTGCACCGAGATCACCAACGCGAACACGCCGATGATCTTTTGCAGGTGCGGGCCGGAAATCGCTTCGGCCGTCACGGCACCGAAACCGGCGCCAAGCAGGATACCCACGGCCATCCACATGAAGATCGGCCAGCGCACTGCGCCTCGACGATGATGCTCACGCACGGCGTTGACCGAGGTGAAAATAATCGTCGCCAGCGACGTGCCGACTGCCAGATGCGTGAGGATCGACTGGTCGAAGCCCTGCAAGGTAAAACTGAACACCAGCACCGGGACAATAATGATCCCGCCGCCTACCCCGAACAGCCCGGCCAACACGCCAGCACAGGCGCCCAGCGCCAGATAGAGCAGAAATTCCATGTCCCTCTCCCAGACGCATCCCGAAAACCGGAGCGGCATGGTAACGGATGCATGGCCTTCGGCTCCACTTACGATGGATGCACGGGCGCTGGATGCGTAGAGTGAGCAAAAAACACACAAGGATCACCTTATGTGCCTGATTGTTTTCGCCTGGCGCCCGAGCCATGCCCAGCCGCTGATCGTCGCGGCTAACCGTGACGAATTCTACGCCCGACCGAGCCTGCCGCTGGCGCCATGGCCCGAAGCGCCGCACGTGCACGCGGGCCGTGATCTTGAGGCTGGGGGCACCTGGCTGGGGATTGGCGCTAATGGGCGCTTTGCGGCGCTGACCAATATTCGTGATCCGCAACAGCCGCCGGCGCGTAAATCGCGAGGGGAACTGGTGGCGCGGTTTCTGACCGGTGATCTGTCGATTGATGATTATTTGATCGATGTGGTTGGGCGCTCGGCGGAATATGCCGGGTTTAATCTGCTGCTCGGCAACAGCCATGAGTTGTGGCATTTCAATGCAAGGTTGTCGGAGCCGGTGATGTTGGCGGCTGGCGTCTATGGGTTATCCAATGCAGGGCTGGATACGCCGTGGCCGAAGTTGCTTAAAGCCAAGGCTGCACTGACTGCGGCGCTGGATGATCCGACGCCTGAGCGGTTGCTGGGGTTGTTGAGTGATGCGCAGGTTGCGCCGTCGGCTGAGCTGCCGGATACCGGGGTGGGGATGGCGACGGAGACTTTGTTGTCGAGTGTGTTTATTGCCAGCCAGAGTTATGGGACGCGGGCGAGTACGGCGTTGGTGGTGCAGGCGAATGGGACGCGGCGGATGGTCGAGCGGAGTTTTGGGCCGTATGGCGGGCATCTTGGGGAAGTTGAGGTTTGTGTCTAAGAGCAAACCCTCACCCCAGCCCTCTCCCAAAGGGAGAGGGGGCCGACCGAGGTGTCTTGGGCCATACATCGACCTGAAAGACCGAGTTGATTATGGATTCGCACAGCACCTTCGAGTCGGTGTGAATCGATTATGGATTCGGCAAAGCACCTTGAAGTCCGTGCGAATCGATTATGGATTCGGCACAGCACTTTCAGGTCGGCGTAAGTCTGCAGCATCCCCCAATCAGTCCCCTCTCCCTCCGGGAGAGGGTTAGGGTGAGGGGCTTTTGATCTTCAGAGAGCTTTGACCACCGCCGGCGGATTCATCTTCGACAACCCTAGGTTCTTCAGCGCCAATTGCAGCGAGCTGTGGATAACTTGCGGGTTGTCGATGGTCATCAGCTCCGCCAGCAAATCCTTGGCCTTGCTCAAATTCACCTGACGCAACATCCACTTCACCTTCGGCAAGTTGGTGGCGTTCATCGACAAACTGTCAAAACCCATAGCCATCAACAGCACCGCCGCCGCCGGATCACCGGCCATCTCGCCGCAGATACTTACCGGTTTGCCTTCCGCATGCGCATCACGCACCACGGTTTGCAGGGCTTGCAGCACCGCCGGATGCAGGTAATCGTAAAGATCGGCCACACGCGGGTTGTTACGGTCGACCGCCAGCAAATACTGGGTCAGGTCGTTGGAGCCGACGGACAGGAAGTCGACCATCCGCGCCAGTTCCTTGGTCTGATAAACCGCCGCCGGGATCTCGATCATCACGCCAATCGGCGGCATCGGCACGTCGGTGCCTTCGTCGCGCACTTCGCCCCAAGCCCGATGGATCAGGTGCAGGGCTTCTTCGAGTTCATGGGTGCCGGAGATCATCGGCAGCAGAATCCGCAGGTTGTTCAGGCCTTCGCTGGCCTTGAGCATCGCGCGGGTCTGCACCAGGAAGATTTCCGGGTGGTCGAGGGTGACGCGGATGCCGCGCCAGCCGAGGAACGGGTTGTCTTCCTTGATCGGGAAATACGACAGCGACTTGTCACCGCCGATGTCGAGGCTGCGCATGGTCACCGGTTGCGGGTGGAACGCGGCGAGCTGCTCGCGGTAGATCGCCAGTTGTTCCTTTTCGCTCGGGAAACGCTGGTTGATCATGAACGGCACTTCGGTGCGGTACAGGCCGACACCTTCGGCGCCACGCTTCTGCGCCCGCGCCACATCGGCGAGCAGACCGGTGTTGACCCACAGCGGCATGCGGTGGCCGTCGAGGGTCACGCACGGCAGGTCGCGCAGGGTATCGAGGCCCAGCGCCAGTTGTTTCTCTTCTTCGACGACTTCGGCGAACTGCTTGCGCAACACTTCGCTCGGGTTGGTGTAAACCTCGCCGCGCGTGCCGTCGACGATCATTTCGATGCCGTCGACCTTGGCGTACGGCAGATCGACCAGACCCATCACCGTCGGAATGCCCATCGCCCGGGCAAGGATCGCCACGTGCGAGTTACCCGAACCGAGTACCGAAACCAGACCGACCAGCGTGCCTTCCGGCACCTCGCCGAGCATTGCCGGCGTCAGTTCTTCGCTGACCAGAATGGTTTTTTCCGGGTAGACCAGGTTCTGCTGACGCTCTTCCTGCAAATACGCGAGCAGACGGCGACCGAGGTCTTTGACGTCCGAGGCACGCTCACGCAGGTAGGCGTCGTCCATCAGTTCGAAACGGTTGACGTGTTCCGTGACCACCTGACGCAGCGCGCCCTGGGCCCATTGGCCGGTCTTGATCACGGTGGTGATTTCGCTGCCCAGCGAGGCATCGTCGAGCATCATCAGGTAGACGTCGAACAGCGCGCGCTCTTCCGGGCGCAGCTGCGTCGCGAGTTTGGCGGACAACGCGCGCATGTCGGCGCGCACGCCTTCGATGGCGGTCTTGAACAGCGCCAGCTCAGCGTCGATGTCAGTAATGTTTTTATCGGGCACCACGTCGAGATCGGCCGGCGGCAGCATGACCACCGCAGTACCGACCGCCGCACCCGGTGAACCCGGCACGCCGACGAACTTGGCTTCCTGAATGCCCTTGCCCTGACGGCCCAAGCCGCGGATCGAACCCGTGGCCTCGGCGTGGGCGATAACGCCGGCGAGCTGCGCGCTCATGGTCACGAGGAAGGCTTCTTCACCTTCATCGAACTGGCGGCGTTCTTTTTGCTGGATGACCAACACGCCGACGACGCGGCGGTGGTGAATGATCGGTGCACCGAGGAACGAGGCGTAACGCTCTTCACCGGTTTCGGCGAAGTAGCGGTAGCGCGGGTGAACAGACGCGTTTTCGAGGTTCAGGGGTTCTTCACGCGTGCCGACCAGACCGACCAGACCTTCGTTGGGTGCCATGCTGACCTTGCCGATCGAGCGCTTGTTCAAGCCCTCGGTGGCCATCAGGACGAAGCGGTTGGTCTCGGGATCTAGCAGGTA
>NZ_JBIVJB010000086.1:0-20328 GCF_044750025.1 Pseudomonas sp. NPDC088885
GACCTCTAAATCAGCTTGCGCTATGCAGTTGGGTTTTGATCTCCAACACTTCACCCTGCCAAGGGTTGGCATTTTCTTTGGATTGAATAAGGGCCGCCCGTCTCGCGTCAGACGCTCGACAAATCCTGGGACAGCGGTGAGTTCTTATTCGAATTCGTGGTCAAAGGCCTAGTTACAGACCAATTCCATTTGGTGCGGAAAGTTGGAAGGCACCGACACCTGGGTGTCTTGGAAGCCTAACGACTCACTCGACACCCGACTTCCTGCTCGCCTCCTTAATAAAGGCTGAACAGTGCCGGGAATTCAGTGCGGGCGATTGTAGATAGGTAGCGCCCTATACACCATGTCTTATCCCGAAATAATTTTTATCCGTTCGAGCAACAATCCATCGCCATTTTTGCAAAAGTTCCACATGTTATCGAAATCGATTCTCAACAAAAACACCAAAAATTGTAGGTCTACACGCCTCAGTTCAGACAGCTCTGATGGCTTTTTCCCACGTCGATATCAGCGTAAAGCCCGATAACACAAGGGCTCTGGCCATTTGCCAGAGCGTGTTAAAACTGCCTGTTCGAGCGTTTGTGCTTAAAAGCAGAAAATTGCCGAAACAGACCAATGTTTTTGTGTAACAAGAGGCCAATCCAGCCCCTCGCGAAGCCCTGCGACACACCGCGTGTGACAACATGTCGCACACCTGTCGCACCCTCCGTTGCCGTTCGTCACGGTGTTTTCACAAAGTCTCTGAAATGCAAAACGCCCCGATTTACTGATCCGCAAATCGAGGCGTTTTCTGTATCGGCTTGCTTGCCGAATAGTTGACTCAGCGCAGTGCCTTGCGGTTACGCGAGGTCAGCAGCGGCACCAGAATCACCACCAGCACGAACGCCACCAGCGCCCATTGCGCCAGCGACAGGCCGAGGATCGGCGGGTACGGCGTCGAGCAGAAACCGTCGACCTGAAAGCCCAGCGGGAAGATCTTCGCCAGCGGCAGATCATCGACAATCGGCTGCAGCACATCGATGCCACAGCTCACTGCCGGATAGAACTGCGTGTACACGTGGTGCCCGGCGACGGCAGCGCCAGCCAGCGCGCAAATCACCACCAGCACTTCGAACACGGTGATGCTGCGACGCGTGCGCATGGCCGCGCCAATGAACGCGAAGATCGCAATTAGCAGCAACGCGTAACGCTGCAAGATGCACAGCGGGCATGGCGCTTCACCGAGCACGATCTGCATGTACAGCGCCCCACCGATCAGCGCCAGGCAGATGATGCCCAACAGCACCAGAAAGCGCCGCTCACGTCCCAACCGCATTGTTTCCTCGCTCATCGCGTTTCCCTTGTATGTCCATGGTTCAGCCGGCGTGCGGCTGAAAGTTGTCGCAAGTCTACACCGGGGGAATAAACGATAAAGCGGTTAAGGATTCATTAACCTTGGATCATGTTTCACAAATACATGACCGCATAACGGCCTTCGCGAGCAGGCTCGCTCCCACATTGGATCTGCGTCGAACACAAATCCTGTGGGAGCGAGCCTGCTCGCGAAGCAGACGACTCGGTCTAAAGGGTTACTCCAAAGCCGAAGCCGGCCCGAAGAACTCGTAACGGCTCTGCTGCTCCGGCACGCCCAGTGCTTTCAGGTGACGCTTGATCGCGCCCATGAACCCCTTCGGCCCAAGGAAGTAAGCGTCGACATCGCGCTGTTCCGGCAACCACTCGCCCAATTGCTCCAGGCTCAACATGCCGACCTTGTCCGCCGCCGGGCTAACGCCATCGTCTTCGGCGTAGCAGTAGAAACGCTTGAGCTGCGGATGACGCGCCGCCAAGCCATCGACCCAATCGCGGAACGCATGCACGCCGCCATTGCGCGCGCAGTGGATAAAGTGCACCGGACGCTCGGTTTCCAGCGCCGCTTCGAGCATCGCCAATGTTGGCGTAATACCCACACCGCCACTGATCAGCACCAGCGGTTTATCGCTGGCCGTCAGGGTGAACTCGCCCGATGGCGGGAACAGCTGAATGCTCGCGCCGACGTGCAGTTGATCGTGCAAGTGATTCGACGCACGACCACCCGGTTCACGTTTAACGCTGATGCGGTACTGACCTTTATTAGCCAGCGCCGACAGCGAGTAGTTGCGGCGGATTTCTTCGCCATCGAGGATCAACTTCATGCCGATGTACTGACCCGGTTCGGCCGCCAGAATCGGGCCTTTATCGGCAGGTTCGAAGTAGAACGAGATAATTTCCGCGCTCTCTTCAACTTTGGCCGCGACGATAAAGTCGCGCGCCCCACGCCAGCCGCCGACCGCGTGTTCTTTCTCGTCGTAGATGGCTGTTTCTGCACCGATCAGAATGCCGGCCAGTTGACCGTACGCCGCGCCCCACGCGCTCATCACTTCCGGGGTGGCGATTTCGTCACCGAGCACTTCAGAGATCGCCCGCAACAGGCAGGTACCGACAATCGGGTAGTGCTCCGGCAGAATCTGCAGGGCCACGTGCTTGTTGATGATTTTCGCCACCAGATCGCCCAACTGATCGAGTTGATCAATGTGGCGGGCGTACATCAAAACACCGTTGGCCAGAGCACGCGGTTGATCGCCGCTGGCCTGGTGCGCCTGATTAAACAGAGGGCGTACTTCCGGGTATTCAGAGAGCATCATGCGATAGAAGTGGGTGATCAGCGCTTCCCCGCCGCTTTCCAGCAGAGGCACGGTGGATTTGACGATGGCACGATCCTGGACGCTAAGCATAAGAGTGACTCCTGAGCTTTTTGAAAAAGTTATCTGAGTCATATCAGTTTCCGTGCCAACTTTTTAATTCATATAAATCAATTACTTGAGAAATTCGTAGTCATAACGACTCAAACGGTTTTATAGTCATCGCGACTACATCTTGTCTCTTTGACTACACGACCATGACCGCCAAATCCCTGCTCACCGCTTTACTGCCATTAGTCTCCGACCTATCGCGCGAACTGCCCGAGGGCGAGCGTTATCGACGCTTGCTCGAAGCCATGCGCGCCCTGCTGCCGTGCGATGCCGCCGCGTTGTTGCGCCTCGACGGTGAATCGCTGGTGCCGCTGGCAGTCGATGGTTTGAGTACCGACACCCTTGGCCGCCGTTTTAAGGTCAGCGAACATCCGCGTTTCGAAATTTTACTGGCCGGTGCCGGGCCAACGCGTTTCGCCGCCGACAGCGACTTGCCCGATCCTTATGACGGTTTGGTCGATGGGCTCGACGAACATCTGGAAGTCCACGACTGCCTCGGCTGCCCGCTGTTTGTCGATGAAAAACTCTGGGGGCTGATCACCCTCGACGCGCTCGATCCGGAACGTTTCGAGCCGATCGAACTGGACGCCCTGCAAGCGTTCGCCAGTCTGGCCTCGGCCACGGTCAACGCGGCCGAGCGCATCGAACGACTGGCAATTCGCGCGGAGGACGAGCATCAGCGCGCCGAGGTTTACCGTCAGGCCAGCGGTCAGCAGAACCGCGAAATGATCGGCCAGAGCAAAGCGCTTAAACGCTTGGTGGAAGAGATCAATCTGGTCGGCGGCAGTGATCTGACAGTGATGATCACTGGCGAAACAGGAGTCGGCAAAGAGCTGGTGGCGCAAGCGATCCACGCCGCCTCCCCGCGCGCCGACAAACCGATCATCAGCCTCAACTGCGCCGCGCTGCCGGACACCTTGGTGGAAAGCGAACTGTTCGGCCATGTCCGCGGCGCGTTCACCGGCGCCACCAGCGACCGTCGCGGCAAGTTTGAACTGGCCAATGGCGGCACGCTGTTTCTCGATGAAGTGGGTGAACTGTCGCTGACGGTGCAGGCCAAGTTGTTGCGGGTGTTGCAGAGCGGGCAGTTGCAGCGTTTGGGCTCGGATAAAGAGCATCAAGTTGATGTGCGTTTGATCGCCGCGACCAACCGCGATTTGGCCGAGGAAGTACGCAGCGGTCGCTATCGTGCCGACTTCTATCACCGTATGAGTGTGTACCCGTTGCGCGTGCCGGCGCTGCGTGATCGTGGGCGTGATGTGTTGTTGCTCAGCGGTTTCTTTCTGGAGCAGAACCGTTCGCGCATGGGCCTTAATAGCCTGCGTCTGAACAGCGATGCGCAGGAAGCGCTGCTCGCTTATACCTGGCCCGGCAACGTGCGCGAGCTGGAGCATTTGATTGGGCGCAGTGCGTTGAAGGCGTTGGGTAACTGCAAAGTGCGGCCGAAGATTCTGAGTTTGAGTGCAGCGGATCTGGATTTGCCGCGTGAGGTTGTGGATAACTCTGCCGCCGCGGCTGCCGATGTTGTAGCGACGGCGCCGTTGATTAACGGTGATTTGCGCAGTGCGACTGAGGAGTATCAGCGGCGGTTGATCAGTGCGGCACTGGAGCGGAATCAGGATAACTGGGCGAGTGCGGCGCGGGAGCTGGGGCTGGATCGGGCGAATCTTGGGCGGATGGCGAAGCGGTTGGGTATGAAGGGCTAGAAGCACACCCTCACCCTAGCCCTCTCCCACTGGGAGAGGGGACTGATTGGGGGATATTGGCGATGTCCGCCGACGTGAACCTGCTTTACCGAATCCATAATCGACTCGGTCGGTCAGGTCGATGTAAAACGCCAGACACCTCGGTCGGCCCCCTCTCCCTCTGGGAGAGGGCTGGGGTGAGGGGCTCTGATCTGACCGCAGACTCTGAATCCAACCCCAACCCGACAACTGACCTAAAGCCCCACCCCTTAACGCCGATAACCCGGCATCAATAGTTCCTGGCGATCCCCACCCTCGCCCACCACCTTTTTCCACAGAAGGTTTATATGTCTTCCACCAAAGCCCGCGCAGATTCACTTTCGCTTCTGCTGTTTACCTTGCGCAGCGGCAAGCTGATGGCGATCAACCTGCTGAAAGTCAGTGAAATCATCCCCTGCCCGCCACTGACCAAACTCCCGGAATCACATCCTCACGTCAAAGGCATCGCCACCCTGCGCGGTAATTCGCTGTCGGTGATCGATCTCAGCCGCGCGATAGGCGAACGACCGCTGGAAGACCCGGACGGCGGCTGCCTGATTGTCACCGACGTCAGCCGTTCCAAGCAGGGCCTGCACGTGCAAGCCGTGAGCAAAATCGTCCACTGCCTGACCACCGACATCAAACCCCCACCGTTCGGCTCCGGCGGCCCGCGCGCGTACATCACTGGCGTGACCTCGGTGGACGGCACGCTGGTGCAAGTGCTCGACATCGAAAAAGTCATCCACAGCATCGCCCCGGCGCAGATCGAAATGGCGCCGACCGACCTGACCATGGAAGACGCCGAAGTCCTCGGCAACGCACGGATTCTGGTGGTCGACGACAGCCAGGTCGCGCTGCAACAATCGGTGCACACCCTGCGTAACCTCGGCCTGCAATGCCACACTGCGCGCAGCGCCAAGGAAGCCATCGACTGCCTGCTCGACCTGCAAGGCACGGCGCAACAGATCAACCTGATCGTCTCCGACATCGAAATGTCCGAAATGGACGGCTACGCCTTCACCCGCACCCTGCGCGAGACCCCGGACTTCGCCCACCTCTACGTGCTGCTGCACACCTCGCTCGACAGCGCGATGAACAGCGAAAAAGCGCGGCTGGCCGGAGCGAATGCGGTGTTGACCAAATTCTCCTCGCCGGAACTGACCCAGCGTTTGATCGAAGCGGCCAAGCACGTCGCTGCGCACGGGCATTGAGTGTTGAGCGAGACGTATTGTTTTCTGATGCGGCGCGACTTGGCTGAAGTCGTGCCGGCTGTGCAATGGCCGTCAGGCATCGAGATTTCCGTTTACCGCGCAGAACTGGCGCCAGCGGTGCATAACCTGATGCAACTCGGTTACCGCGAGGGCGGCGGCCGGGTGCCGATGCTCGATGAATGGCAGCAACGCTTTGAGCGCGATCCGGAATATGACCCGACCTTGTGCTTTATTGCCTGCGATGCCGAAGGGGTTGTCGGTGTGGCGCAGTGCTGGACGAGTGCCTATATCAAGAATCTGGTGGTGCACCCTCGGGCGCAGGGCCGAGGATTGGGCCGGGCGTTGCTGCTGAATGCGTTCAAGGTGTTTCAGCAACGCCGTGAAGGGTTTGTTGATTTGAAGGTGCTGGAAGACAACCGGCGCGCGCAGCGCTTGTATGATAATGCCGGGATGGTTGTAGTCCGCCGAGAGATTGTGCCGGACTGAACTACCGCTTTCGCGAGCAAGTCCGCTCCCACATTTGGAATGCATTTCAAATTGTGGGAGCGGGCTTGCTCGCGAAGAGGCCAGCACCGGCAACTTCCCTCTCTGGGCAGACTCCAACCTTGGCCACCCACACCAAGGACGCCCAATCATGAAAGCCCTCACCCTCAGCCTCCTCTGCCTCACCGCCCTAGCCTCCCAGGCCCAAGCCTCAAGCCCCGACGCCTGGGCTGCCTACGATAAAACCGTCCTCGCCAGCTGCACCAAAGCCAGCGGTCTCAAAACCCCAAAACCCGTGGGCAGCCCCGCGCAATTCGATGACCGCGTCGGCTACACCGCCGTTCTGCTGCAAGGCACCTACCCGCAAAAACACATGAAAGGCCAGCAAGGCACCGAGCTGTGCCTCTACAACAAGCAGTCGAAAACCGCGTTCATCACCGAGTGGGACTCGATCCGCCCGCCCGCCAAAACCCAGTGAGTGGCGCACAACTTGCTTCGATTCAGGTCAGCGCGGTGGTTTTCCGTCACCGTTTAATGCCCTGAATCGCGACTGGCCGTTCAATGAATACAACGTTTTCCTGCGTAGGCTGCGGCAAATGCTGCACCGACCACCACGTCCCCCTGACCCTGGCCGAGGCCCGCATGTGGGCGGCGGACGGTGGTCAAGTGATCGTGTTGGTCGAGGCCTTTCTCGGCAACGGACTCGGCTTGCCAACGCAGCAACGCGAGCACGCCGAACGTCGCTCGGCGGTGGTACGCAGCGGCGCGACCGCTGCGCACGTGGCAATCACCTTCGCCGCGTACAACGTCGGGCCTTGCCGGAATCTTGACGAAGACATGCTCTGCCGCATCTACGAACGTCGACCGTTGGTGTGCCGCATTTATCCGGCGGAAATCAACCCTCATATCCCACTCAATCCCGCCGCCAAAGATTGCCCGCCAGAGTCCTGGGAACAAGGGCCGGCGTTGATTGTGGGCGGTGAGTTGGTGGATCAGGAACTGGTCGAATTGATCCAGCGCTCACGCCAGGCGGATCGCGATGACATTCGGCTCAAGGATGCCATTTGCGCGACGCTGGGGATTCGTACCACGGCGTTGAAGGGCGACGGCTTTACCGCGTATCTGCCCAATATGGACGCGTTTGCGTCGGTGATTGATCAAGTGATCAAGCAACCGCTGAACACGGCGCAGAGTGAATGGTTGTTTCATGTGTCCGGGGAGGACATTGCCGGGCAAGTGCTGGCGGCCGGGGCTCAGGTGGTGACAGAGCCGGCGCAGACGTATGCGTTTATTTCGTTGCGGGCGGCTTGATTCGAGAGTTGTGCTGAGGCTAATGGCCTCTTCGCGGGCAAGCCTTGCTCCTACGGGGTTGTAGGGTGTTCATACAATTTGTGTACGACACAAAACCTGTAGGAGCCGAGCTTGCTCGCGAAGAGGCCCGCCAGATCAAGCAAATCTGAATCAGCGCTTACCCATCGACCGACGCGTACCCGGCGGAGCCATGCCCGGGGTTTTGGTGTGGCCGTTCTTGGCGCCGTTCTTGTACCACGGCTGATTCGAATCCTTGCCAGCCGCCAATTCGCCGGGCTTGAACGGGAACTTGAACGCCGGGATCGCAGGCTTGGTTTCGCTGACGTCGGTCAGATCGGCCGGGACATCGCTGATAGCGTCGTCAACCGGCGGTTGGGTCGGGGAAGTCATGAAAGCTCCGGAAAGCAAAAAGTCGGGCCCGAACAGTGAGCCGCGAAGGCGCGCAGTATACCTGCACGCTCCGCGTCGGCACCTGAAGATTTGCGCCGTTCGCCGGATGGTTTACAGGTAAGTGATGGTGACCACCGAACAGTCACCAGTCCCAAATCGGGAACGATCAGTCCTTTTTTGGGACTGCTCGCTGGCGGGCCGATGAAAACGTCACGTCTATAGCCCGTCGGTGGCCACCCTGACGCCTTCGCGAGCAAGCCCGCTCCCACAATTGGAACGCATCCCCCTGTGGGAGCGGGCTTGCTCGCGAAGAACGATGACGCGGTAGGCCTGCAGATCAGGTCTGCGGATCAACCCGATCCAGTGCCCGGTTTACCGCCAATTCGGCAAGCATGACGATCTGCTGGATGGCCAACGCCGTGCTGCGTTGCGGGCGGCTGAGCTGATCGGCGAAATCGCCGGCCATCACGTTGGCTGAGGCAAGGGATTCGCAGGCGTGAGCGAGGAGGCTTTCGGTGTCGATGTTCGGGTGGACGAGGAACATCGTGCTCGGCAGGCGCGGTTTTATAGGGTCGGGGCTGAGGTAGAAATCGAGGGCGCGTTTGATGGCTTCGCGGTTTTTGATCTGGTCGTCGGCGCGGATGGCGTCTTCGAGGGGGGTTGTTGTTTCGAGCGGGGGATCGGGTACGGGCTTAGTCATGGAAACTCTCTTATCAAATGATATGAAGCCATCACTTGTCGTTTCTCACGCGACGAGAGGTGGCAGCTATGTGCGGAGTGAGAAACCGGTAAGAGAGCAACCCGGCCGAACCGAAGTCCGCCCGCACACAGCCGCCATAACGTATTGCCGGCAGCAGATGAGCTGGCGGCGATTATGGTCGTACTCGTGTTTGATTAAAACATCTCAACGGATTCTCACACCCGATCGCCGAGTTTTCGGCGACAAGCCAAGACTAAAGAGCGCGCGTCCGACGGACAACCTGAAAACCTTGTGGGAAGGTTCCGGTGAAATTACACAAAACTAAACAGCCAAAAAGCAAACCCTCACCCTAGCCCTCTCCCAGAGGGAGAGGGGACTGATCGAGGTGTGTGGGCGAGGTACGCCGACGTGGGATACCGAGTCGAACTTAAGCTTCAACACCTGAATCAAGAGCCCCTCACCCTAGCCCTCTCCCGGAGGGAGAGGGGACTGATTGCGTGGACTGGGAGAGATGCGCCGACGTGGGATACCGGGTCGAACACACATTCTGAAAAGCCCAAAAATCGGCCCCCTCTCCCTCGGGAGAGGGCTGGGGTGAGGGGCAGCAACAACACAAATCAAAAGCCAGCCACGCCCCGCTCTTCACCACTCAATAGGCCGAGTGTCAGCTCGCCTGATCTTGATCTTGATCCACGGGCGACGTCGGCAGGCTGAGTGGAGGGATTGATCCGGGGGTGGGAGCGCAGCGACCGTTTGGCGCAGCCAAACACAGCGAGAGGAGGTGCAGCGAAGCAAACCGTAGGCGCTGCGCCCGGATCGATCCCGGAGCGAAGGAACCCCGAGCCCCAGCGAGCGGGCCGCACGTAGGAGCAAGCCTTTTTGGTTACTTTTTCGGCGTCTGGAAAAAGTGACCCGCCGTAAGGGCGGAACCGTAATCAGCAGCACCCGCAGCAACGGATATGTACACACGAAACTGACAGCGCTGTCAGCCAGCCGTCATCCTCCTGACCCCCAAACAAGTTTATAACTACCCAACCTGCCCAAACTCCATACCCTTGGCGCCCGACCCGCATGCGAATCCAAAAGAACAAAGCCCTGCTCGCCACCCTATTGATCGTCCTCGCAGGCGCAGGTCTGTGGTACGCCCTGAAACCCGCCCCGACCAAACTCGCCACCCCCACAGCAATCCCCGTGCGAGTCATAGCGGTCAGCGAAAAAGACGTCCCCCGCTACACCAGCGGTATCGGCTCCGTACTCTCATTACACAGCGTGGTCGTGCGCCCACAAATAGACGGCATCCTCACCAAAATCCTCGTCAAAGAAGGCCAACTCGTCAAAACAGGCGACCTGCTGGCCACCATCGACGACCGCTCCATCCGCGCCAGCCTCGACCAGGCCCGCGCGCAACTGGGCGAAAGCCAGGCACAACTGCAAGTCGCCCTGGTCAACCTCAAACGCTACAAACTGCTCACCGTCGACGACGGCATCTCGAAACAGACCTACGACCAACAACAAGCCCTGGTCAACCAATTGAAGGCCACCGCCCAAGGCAACCAGGCCTCCATCGATTCCGCGCAGGTACAACTTTCCTACACGCAGATCCGCTCCCCGGTCACCGGCCGCGTCGGTATTCGTACAGTCGATGAAGGCAACTTCCTGCGCATGACCGACACCGCCGGCCTGTTCACCGTCACCCAGATCGACCCGATCGCCGTCGAGTTCTCCCTGCCCCAGCAAATGCTGCCGACCCTGCAAGGCCTGATCAACGATCCACAGCGCGCACAGGTCAAGGCCTACATCGGCGCCGACACCGATGGTGAAACCGGCAACCTGCTCGGCGAAGGTCACCTGACCCTGATCGACAACCAGATCAACGCCAACACCGGTACCATCCGCGCCAAGGCCGAATTCGACAACGCCAGTCAGAAGCTCTGGCCCGGTCTGCTGGTCACGGTAAAAATTCAGACAGCCCTCGACAAAGATGCGCTGGTCGTCCCGCCCACTGTCGTACAACGTGGTCTCGACCAACACTTCGTTTACCGCGTGAATGGCGACAAGGTTGAAGCCGTGCAAGTGCAGATGGTTTACCAAGGCAGCGGTCAGGACATCATCAAAGGCGTGAGGGCCGGTGACGTGCTGGTCACCGACGGCCAGTCGCGGCTCAAACCCGGTTCCACCGTGCAAGTCATGACCGAACCGGCGCAGGTGGTGCAAACGGAGCCGAAACCATGAAGGCGCACAAGGGCGTCTCCACGTGGTGCATCGATCACCCAGTCGCCACAATCCTGCTGACCATCGCTTTGGTGCTGGTCGGTTTGATTGCCTTCCCGCGCCTGCCCATCGCCCCACTGCCGGAAGCGGAATTTCCTACGATTCAGGTTTCCGCGCAGTTGCCCGGCGCCAGCCCCGACACCATGGCCTCGTCCGTGGCCACGCCGCTGGAGGTGCAATTCAGTGCCATCCCCGGCATGACCCAGATGACCTCCAGCAGTGCGCTGGGCTCAAGCCTGCTGACCCTGCAATTCACCCTCGATAAAAGCATCGACACCGCTGCGCAAGAAGTCCAAGCGGCGATCAATACCGCCGCCGGCAAGCTGCCCAAGGACATGCCGACGCTGCCAACCTGGAAGAAGGTCAACCCGGCCGACAGCCCGGTGCTGATCCTCAGCGTCAGCTCGACACAAATGCCCGGCACCGAACTCAGCGACCTGGTGGAAACCCTGCTCTCGCGTCAGATCAGCCAGATCGACGGCGTAGGCCAAATCAACATCACCGGTCAGCAACGTCCGGCTATCCGCGTGCAAGCATCGGCGGACAAACTGGCGGCGATTGGCCTCACCCTCGCCGACATTCGTCTGGCGATCCAGCAGACCAGCCTCAACCTCGCCAAAGGTGCGCTGTACGGCGAATCGAGCATCTCGACGCTGTCGACCAACGACCAGTTGTTCCACCCCGAGGACTACAGCCAACTCATCGTTTCCTACAAGGATGGCGCCCCGGTTCACCTGCGCGATGTCGCCAAAGTCGTCAACGGTTCGGAAGATGCCTACGTGCAAGCGTGGGCCGGTGATCAACCCGGTGTGAACCTGGTGATCTCGCGCCAGCCCGGCGCCAACATCGTTGAAACCGTTGACCGCATTCAAGCCGCCCTGCCCGGCCTCGAAGCGATGCTGCCGGCCTCGGTGCAAGTGAAAACCCTGATCGACCGCACCCAGACCATTCGCGCCTCACTGCATGAGGTCGAAATCACCCTGTTGATCGCGATCATGCTGGTGGTCGCGGTGATGGCGCTGTTCCTGCGCCAGCTGTCGGCGACCCTGATCGTGTCGGCAGTGCTCGGCGTGTCGCTGATCGCCAGTTTCGCCTTGATGTACATCCTCGGCTTCAGCCTGAACAACCTGACGCTGGTGGCGATCGTGGTGGCAGTGGGGTTTGTGGTCGACGATGCGATCGTGGTGGTGGAGAACATCCACCGCCATCTGGAGGCCGGCGATGACATGCGCGAAGCGGCGATCAAGGGCGCCGGCGAGATCGGCTTCACCGTGGTCTCGATCAGTTTCTCGCTGGTGGCGGCGTTTATTCCGTTGCTGTTCATGGGCGGTGTGGTCGGGCGGCTGTTCAAGGAATTCGCCCTGACCGCGACCTCGACCATCATGATTTCCGTGGTGGTTTCGCTGACCCTGGCGCCGACGCTGGCCGCGCTGTTCATGCGCAAACCGGTGCACCACGCCCACGACAAACCGGGTTTCAGCGAACGCCTGCTCGGCTGGTACGAACGAGGCCTGCGCCGCGCCCTCGCCCATCAGACATTGATGATCGGCGTGTTCGGTTTGTCGCTGGCGCTGGCCATCGGCGGTTACATCTTTATCCCGAAAGGTTTCTTCCCGGTGCAGGACACCGGTTTCGTCCTCGGCACCACCGAAGCGGCTGCGGATATTTCCTACGGCGACATGGTGAAAAAACACTTGGCCATGGCCGAAATCGTCGCCGCCGATCCGGCCGTGCAGGCGTTTTCCCATTCGGTGGGTGTCTCCGGCAGCAACCAGACCATCGCCAACGGCCGCTTCTGGATCGCCCTGAAAAAACGCGGCGACCGCGACGTCAGCGCCAGCCAGTTCATCGACCGCATCCGCCCGCAACTGATGAAAGTCCCCGGCATCGTGCTGTACCTGCGCGCAGGCCAGGATATCAACCTCAGCTCCGGCCCGAGCCGCGCGCAGTACCAATACGTACTCAAGAGTAACGACGGCGCGACCCTCGCCACATGGACGCAACGCCTGACGGAAAAACTGCGCAGCAACCCTGCGTTCCGCGACATTTCCAACGATCTGCAACTGGGCGGCAGCATCACCCACATCAGCATCGACCGCAGCGCCGCCGCGCGTTTCGGCCTGACCGCCAGCGATGTCGACGAGGCGCTGTACGACGCCTTCGGTCAAAGGCAGATCAATGAATTTCAGACCCAGGTCAACCAGTACAACGTGATTCTGGAGCTGGACACCAAGCAGCGCGGCAAGGCCGAAAGCCTCAACTATTTCTACCTGCGCTCACCGCTGAGTGGCGAGATGGTGCCGCTGTCAGCGCTGGCCAAATTCGATGCGCCGACCATTGGCCCGTTGTCGATTGCCCACGACGGCATGTTCCCCGCCGCCAACCTGTCGTTCAACCTCGCGCCCGGCGTGGCCTTGGGTGATGCGGTAATTCTGCTCAATCAGGCCAAGGCCGAGATCGGTATGCCGACGGCGATCAGCGGCAATTTTCAGGGTGCGGCGCAGGCGTTCCAGAGTTCGCTGGCCAGTCAGCCGTGGCTGATTCTCGCGGCGCTGGTGGCGGTGTACATCATTCTTGGCGTGCTTTATGAAAGCTTCGTGCACCCGCTGACGATCATTTCGACGCTGCCGGCGGCAGGTTTGGGCGCGGTGATCATGCTGTGGATCTGCGGCCAGGACTTTTCGATCATGGCCTTGATCGGTCTGGTGTTGCTGATCGGTATCGTCAAGAAGAACGGCATCCTGATGATCGACTTCGCGCTGGAGGCGCAGCGCCATCGCGGCTTGTCGCCGCAGGATGCAATTTTCGAGGCGTGTATCACGCGGTTCCGGCCGATCATCATGACCACCCTCGCCGCCCTGCTCGGCGCGCTGCCGCTGATGCTCGGTTACGGCACCGGCGCCGAATTGCGCCAGCCGTTAGGCATCGCCGTAGTCGGCGGTTTGCTGGTCAGCCAGATGCTGACGCTGTTCACCACGCCGGTCATATACTTGTGGCTCGAGCGACTTTTCCATAGACCCAAACCTGCGCCCCAGCCGGCGTTGGCGACCACAGACTGAGGCAGGGTCATGCGCGTTCTGATTATCGAAGACGAGGAAAAAACCGCGGACTATTTGCACCGCGGTCTGACGGAACAGGGTTACACCGTGGATCTGGCCCGCGACGGCGTCGAGGGTCTGCATCTGGCGCTGGAAAGCGACTACGCGGTGATCGTCCTCGACGTCATGTTGCCGGGCCTCGATGGCTTCGGCGTACTGCGCGCATTGCGGGCGCGCAAGCAAACCCCGGTGATCATGCTCACCGCCCGTGAGCGGGTTGAAGATCGCATCCGAGGCTTGCGCGACGGTGCCGACGATTACCTCGGCAAACCGTTTTCCTTCCTCGAACTGGTCGCACGCTTGCAAGCGCTGACCCGGCGCAGTGGCGGCCATGAACCGGTGCAAGTGAGCATCGCCGACTTGTGGATAGATTTGATCAGCCGCAAGGCGACCCGCGCCGGTACGCGACTGGATCTGACCGCCAAGGAATTTTCGCTGCTGAGCGTCCTCGCCCGCCGGCAAGGTGAAATCCTTTCGAAAACCGCCATCGCCGAAATGGTCTGGGACATCAATTTCGACAGCGACGCCAACGTCGTCGAAGTCGCAATCAAGCGCCTGCGTGCCAAGCTCGACGGGCCGTTCGACGAGAAACTGCTGCACACCATTCGCGGCATGGGTTATGTGCTGGAGAGCCGTGGTGTCCAGTAATTCGATTGCCCTGCGCCTGAGTGGCATGTTCACGCTGGTGGCGTTGCTGGTGTTTCTGTTGATCGGCGGCGCGTTGTATCAACAGGTCGATAAGGGCTTGGGATTACTCCCGGAAGCCGAGCTGGATGCGCGTTACAGCGTGCTCGAATCCACGGTCGGCCGCTTCGGTACGCCCGAGCACTGGGTGAAGATCAACAACAAACTCAAGCTGCTCGGCGAAGAAGACAAGCGCATCAGTTTCTGGATCAGCAGCGGCGATCCGCAATACGAATACGGCAACCTCACGCCGCAGATCCGCGAGATCACCAATGGCCCTTTGGGCACGCGCGATCTGCAATTGCCGGGGCAACCTTATCCACTGAAAGTGCTGGTGAGCGAGTTTCCGGCCAAGGATCAACGCCCGCCGCTGCGCTTTATGATCGGCATCGATACCGATACGTTTCATGAGACTCAGCACAACCTGTTGATCGCGTTGATCGGGCTGGCGATTGTCGGTGTGTTGATGGCTTCGGCGCTGGGTTATTGGGTGGCGCGGATTGGTTTGAAGCCGTTGATCAAACTCTCTCACGAAGCACAGCGACTGGCACCGCCGCTCAGGGCTGGGCGCTTGCGTTTGTCGCCGCTGCCACCGGAACTGGAGCAGTTTGTCGACTCGTTCAACTCGACACTGGAGCGGGTGGAGCTGGCCTATTCGCGGCTGGAATCGTTCAACGCTGACGTCGCTCATGAGTTGCGTTCGCCGCTGACCAATCTGATCGGCCAGACCCAAGTGGCGCTGACCCGTGGGCGCTCTGCCGAACATTATTTCGAAGTGCTGCAATCCAATCTGGAAGAACTGGAACGGTTGCGTTCGATCATTAACGACATGTTGTTTCTGGCCAGTGCGGATCAGGGTAATAAGGCGACCAAACTGACGTCGACTTCGCTGGCGGATGAAGTGGCGACGACTCTCGAATATTTGGATTTCATTCTTGAAGATGCGCAGGTTCAGGTGCAGGTCAGCGGTGATGCGCTGGTGCAGATTGAAGTCGCGCATTTGCGGCGGGCGTTGATCAATTTGCTGAGTAATGCGGTACAGCATACCGAGGCGGGTCAGGTGATTGAGGTGCGGATTGAGGTTGAAGAACATCAGGTGAGTATTGGTGTGGCCAATCCGGGATCGCCGATTGCCAGTGAGCATTTGCCGCGATTGTTCGAGCGGTTTTATCGGGTGGATGCGTCGCGCAGTAACAGCGGCAATAACCATGGGTTGGGATTGGCGATCGTCAAGGCGATTGCGCTGATGCATGGTGGGGATGTGTTTGTGCGCAGTGATCGGGGGATGAATACTTTCGGGATTTATCTGCCGGTTTAAAGCGGATCAAAAGATCGCAGCCTTCGGCAGCTCCTACAAGTGACGATCGTTCCCACGCTCTGCGTGGGAATGTATCCAGTGACGCTCTGCGTCACAGGGACGCGGAGCGTCCCTGGCGGCATTCCCACGCAGAGCGTGGGAACGATCAACCGGTGATCACCCTGCCGAAGGGGGTGATCTTTGCTTTTGCTGTAACAGTCATTTATGAAAATCGCGCTGTTTCCCATCGCTCGGCAACCTTATCTTTGCCCGCACCAAACAGCACACTCGCCAAGCGAGAAGGTTTTCAAGATGTCCAACAGTATGGGTATTGCCAGCGCTTTCGTTTTGTCCTCATTGATCCTGTCGCCGATGGCGATGGCTGAAGAATCCCACGCGTTCGTGGCGCAGAATTCTGCCCGCGCTCAAGCGTATGACCAGCATCAGGCAGAAATGATGGCCAAGGCCAAAGACGCGACGCAGGCCCCTCAGGCTGCAACTTCCCAGGCTCAATCGCTGGAAAAAGACAGCTGAGTCGCGCACCGCTCCGTTTCCCTCGACGCGGTTGTTTGGCTCTTCCCGTTCAACCGTCGTCATTCCAGGCCGCTGCCTTTCAGCGGCCTTTTTTCGTTGTGGTCTGAAAGCCGTTTGGTTCGTCTGTAACAACAAGAAACATCGAGCGCCTCAAAATACAGAGGCGCCAGTTGACCCAAGGAGCTCCATTGCACGTGCGTTACCCAGTCCGCTTCACTCCGCTGTTCATTGCAATTGCCGCAACGATTGCCCCCGCCGTTCACGCCGACGAGCCTGCGAAAGAAGGTTTCATCGAAGGCTCAAGCCTCAACCTCAACGCCCGCAACTACTACATGAATCGCAACCGCTTGCAGCAGGCGGACGACAACATTGAGTGGGGCCAAGGGTTTCTCGGGATCTTCCAGTCGGGTTACACCGAAGGCACGGTCGGTTTCGGCATCGATGCCCACGCCATGCTCGGTCTGAAACTCGACGGCGGTGGCGGCACGGACGGCTCAAGCATCCTGCCGATCAGCGATGGCAACGGCAAAGCGCCGGGCTCGTTCTCGACGGCGGGCGGTACGTTGAAAATGCGCGCGTTCGATACCGAGTTGAAGGCCGGTGACCTGTTTCTCACCAACCCGGTGATCGCGGGCGGTGACACGCGCATGCTGCCGCAGACGTTTCGCGGTATCAGTCTGAGCAACCACAGCTTCGACGGCTGGTTGATCGAGGGCGGTCAGGCCAGTTTCACCAAGCCGTACAACCAGAGTGGTCACACACGCATCGGCACCTCTTACGGGACGTTGGCCGAGGGCGACGAAAGCCAGCATCTGAACTGGGCTGGCGTGGCGTGGAGCGGTGTCGAGGGTTTGACCAGCAGCCTGTACGCGTCCGAACTCAAGGACATCTGGAACCAGTACTACTACGACCTGGATTACACCTGGCAGTTGAACGATCTGGTCAGCCTCAACCCCGGCCTGCACTTCTATCACACGCAAGACACCGGCGATGCGCTGCTCGGCGACATCGACAACAACACCTACAGCCTGCATTTCACCGTCGGTATTGGCAGCCACAGCGTTACGGCGGCGTATCAGCGGGTCAACGGCAATACGCCGTTCGACTACATCAGTCAGGGCGACAGCGTTTATCTGGACAACTCGCAGCAGTACTCGGACTTCAACGGCCCGAACGAACGCTCGTGGAAGCTCAAGTACGCCTATGACTTTGCCGGAGTGGGTTATCCGGGGCTGACGTCGGCAATGTCGTACTCGCGCGGGACGGTGGATTTGACCAAGGTTGATCCGGACAGCCAGGGTTACTCGAACTGGTACAGCGCCGAGGGTCGCAATGCCAAGCATTGGGAACGCGATATCGATTTGAAGTACGTGGTGCAGAGTGGCCAGGCCAAAGATCTGGCGCTACGCCTGCAATGGGCGACCAACCGCGGTGGCAATGGTTACGGCGCGATTGATACCGACACCGACGAATACCGCGTGATCATCGACTACCCGATCAACGTCTTCTAAGCTCAGCTGCGATCTGATACAAATTTTGATTGAAATGGTTTTTGTGGCGAGGGGATTTATCCCCGATGGGCTGCGAAGCGGCCCCAAAAAAGGGTCTGCTACGCAGCCCAACGGGGATAAATCCCCTCGCCACAGTAGATCTGTTTTAGTGCTCTCCCCCGCAGTGTTTGTGCGGCTACGCTTATAAGATTCTCCAACCGACAATCCCACCATGATCGCGAGCCGTACCCCTCCCGTTTCGGGCAAGACCGGACGCCCCGAGCTGCTGCTGATCTGCGGCAGTTTGCTCAGCGTGATCGCGATTTTAGCCATCGTCACTTTTCTGCTGATCCGCGAGCACGCCAACGCTCGGCAATCCGCCACCCGCAGTGCGACCACCATCGCCCAGTTGATCGACGCCGATGTGCTGCGTACCGTCGAACTCTACGACCTGTCCCTGCAAGGTTTGATTGCCGCCGCCCAGCGCGATGATCTGCAAAACGTGTCGCCGGAAATCCGCCATCTGGCGCTGTTCGACCGCTCCACCACTGCGCGTTTCAAGGGCGATATTCTGCTGCTCGACAAGCACGGCGATGTTCTTGCTGACTCCTCAAGAGTCGAGCCGAAACCGGGCAACTTCGCCGACCGCGATTACTTCCTCGCCCACGCCTTCAACCGCGATGTCGGCATGTTCATCAGCAGGCCGTTCAAGACCCGTTGCGACTGCGACGAAGCCAATCAATGGCGTATCAGTTTCAGCCGACGCATTTCCTCGGACACCGGCGAATTCGTCGGGGTCGCGGTGGCGTCGATGAAGCTCGACTATTTCGATCAACTGTTCAAAAGCCTCGACATCGGCAAGGGCAGCACGCTGAACATCATCGACGACGACGGGGTGCTGCTGGCGCAGAAGCCCTATCTGCAAAGCGACTCGATCGGCAAAAGCTTCGGCAACCGGCCCAATGTCATCCGGATTTTGCGCGACAAGGATGGCAAGGGCAGTTTCAGCAGCACGTCGAGCATGGATCATCAGCAGCGCCTCTACACCTATTCGCGGGTGGGCAATTTACCGCTGACGGTGATGGTCGCGCTGTCCAGCGATGAGGTGTTTGCGACGTGGCGGCGTACGGCGATGTTGATCAGTGGCGCCACTGGTGCGCTCTGCGTGGGATTGCTCTGGCTGACCTGGCTGCTCGCCCGTGAACTGCGCCGACGTCAGCGCGCTGAACGTGAACTGGCGCAACTGGCCGCCACCGATGCGCTGACCGGTGTCGCCAATCGTCGGATGCTTGATCAATCGCTGCGTCACGAGTGGTTCCGCGCGCAGCGTTCGGGCAAGCCGATGTCGGTGATGATGATCGATGCCGACCATTTCAAGGCGTTCAACGACCAGCATGGGCATCAGGCCGGGGATCAGGCGTTGAAGGCGTTGGCCAAGGTGATTACGGACAATGTGCGGCGACCGGCGGATCTGGTGGCGCGGTATGGCGGCGAAGAGTTTTCGGTGATTCTGGCTGAGACTGACAGCCAGGGCGCGCAGCAGATTGCCGAGCATATTCGGCAGGCGGTGGAGCAGTTGCCGTGGGTTGCAGGGGCTGATCGGCCGATGACGGTGAGTATCGGCATTGCGACGTGGACGGCGGCGAGTGAGATGACGCTGGAGCAGTTGCTGTTTGTGGCGGACAAGGCGTTGTATCAGGCCAAGGAAGGTGGGCGTAATCGAGTGGTGGTGGCTGCCTGATCGTTTTGCGGTGGCTGTGATGGCTTCTTCGCGAGCAAGCCCGCTCCCACATTTGAAGTGCATTCCCCTGTGGGAGCGGGCTTGCTCGCGAAGGCGCCGGATCAGACAACACAAAAACAACAGGCATAAAAAAAGGCCATCCGAGGATGGCCTTCAAAAAACTAGAGAGGTTTTTTACTTACACCGCCGCAACCGGGCGCATGTAAGAGATTGGTGCGGTGCTGGCGTCATCGAACGTCACCACTTCCCAAGCATCTGTTTGCTCAATCAACTTGCGCAACAGCTGGTTGTTCAGTGCATGACCGGACTTGAAGCCTTTGAACTCACCAATCAGGCTGTTACCCAAAAGGTACAGATCGCCAATTGCATCGAGGATCTTGTGCTTCACGAATTCGTCTTCATAGCGAAGGCCGTCTTCGTTCAACACGCCATCGGCATCGACCACGATTGCGTTTTCAACGCTGCCGCCGAGTGCGAGGTTGTGCTTGCGCAGGTACTCGATATCACTCATGAAACCAAAGGTACGGGCGCGGCTAACTTCTTTTACGAACGAAGTGCTGGAAAAATCCACGCTTGCACTTTGGGTGCGGTCCCGGAAAACCGGGTGATCGAAATCGATCTCGAAG
>NZ_JBIVJB010000087.1:0-20232 GCF_044750025.1 Pseudomonas sp. NPDC088885
CCATGGTTGCATTGACCGCTGCGCTCGGTGTTTTCCATGTCACGCAGCAGGCCGTTCATTTCCGGCAGGGCCAGGCGCCGGTTGGCGCGGATCGCGCCGTGGCAGGCCATGGTGCCGAGCAGTTCGTTCAGGTGCGCCTGAATCCGGTCACTGGTGCCGTACTCCATCAAGTCCGAGAGTACATCGCCGACCAAGCGGTTGGCTTCGGCTTGCTTCAACAAGGCTGGAATTTGGCGGATCGCCAGAGTTTCCGGGCCCAGCCGCTGTAGTTCAAAGCCCAGACGTTGAAACCATGCGGCGTGCTCTTCAGCACAATCGGCTTCGCGCTGACTGACTGCCAACGACTCTGGCACCAGCAATGGCTGACCGCTCAAGCCTTCGCTGGCCATGGCGATCTTAAGGCGCTCATACATGATCCGCTCGTGCGCGGCGTGCATGTCCACCAGCACAAGGCCTTGGGCGTTCTCGGACAAAATGTAGATGCCTTTGAGCTGCGCCAGCGCGTAACCCAGCGGCGGAATGTCTTCCTGACCGGCCGGCAGCGCATTGGCATTGGCTTCGGGCAGCGGCGCAAAAAACTCGCGATACGCAGCCTGCGCTTCGGCAGCCGGCGGCATGCCCGACTGCGGGCGCGGTGTGTATTGATACTGATAAGCGCCGCCAGCGCTGGCACCGGACGACGTGTTAAACGCCGGTTGTGCCTGCGGTTGTTCCAGCAGCGCATTGGCCGCCAAACGCATTTCGCCTTGCGGGCCGAACTCGCCGGCATCGAGGCCGGATGGGCGAACGACGGCAGTGGTGACGGAGCCGGCCAGTTGATCTTCCGGCCGCACATCGCCCAACGCGCGGTGCAACGTGCCGTAAAGGAAGTCATGCACCATGCGCCCGTCACGGAAGCGCACTTCGTGTTTGGTCGGATGGACGTTGACGTCGACTGCCGCCGGATCAACTTCGAAAAACAGCGCAAACGTCGGGTGACGGCCGTTGAACAGCACGTCGCGATAGGCCTGACGCACCGCGTGGGCGACCAGTTTGTCGCGCACGGCCCGGCCATTCACAAAGAAATACTGTAAATCCGCCTGGCTACGGTTGAAGGTCGGCAAACCGACCCAGCCCCATAAGTGCAGGCCGTTGCGCTCGATCTCGATCGGCAGCGCCTGCTCAAGGAAACCCGAGCCGCAAATCGCCGCTACACGCCGTGCGCGGGCCGCATCATCGTGGGCCTCGTGCAGGCTGAGGATGGTTTTGCCGTTGTGGCGCAAATGAAAAGCCACGTCGAAACGCGCCAGCGCCAGACGTTTGATCACTTCTTGCAGGTGATCGAATTCGGTTTTTTCGGTCTTGAGGAATTTGCGCCGCGCCGGGGTGTTGAAAAACAGGTCACGGACTTCCACCGAGGTGCCGACCGGATGCGCCGCCGGTTGAACCCGCGGTGCCATGTCGCGACCTTCGGTTTCAACTTGCCAGGCCTGTTCGGCATCGCGGGTACGCGAAGTCAGGGTCAGGCGCGCCACGGAGCTGATCGACGCCAGTGCCTCACCCCGGAAACCGAGGCTCATCACTTGCTCGAGGTCTTCGAGATTGCGGATCTTGCTGGTGGCGTGGCGGGCCAGCGCCAGCGGCAGGTCATCGGCGGAAATACCGCTGCCGTCATCACGGACGCGCAGCAGCTTGACGCCGCCCTGCTCGACATCGACATCGATGCGTTTGGCGCCGGAGTCGAGGCTGTTTTCCAGCAACTCCTTGATCACCGAGGCCGGACGTTCAACCACCTCACCGGCGGCAATCTGGTTCGCCAGCCGTGGGCTGAGCAGTTCGATGCGCGCGGCAGCGTTCAGCACTTCGTTCATTCTTTGGACGCCAGTTCGGTGCCAGGAATGGTCAGGTGCTGGCCGACTTTCAGCTCATCACTTTTCAGATTGTTCGCGCTGCGCAGCGTGGCCGGCGACACCTGATAACGCACGCCGATCATTGCCAGGGTTTCACCCGGGCCGACGCGATGATCGCGCGGGCCTTGGGCGATTTTTCCGGAATCACGCAGCCAGGCGATGTAGGTGCCCGGTGGCGGATTCTGCTGGAAGAACTGGCGCACGCCGCTGCTGATCGAACGCGCCAGCGCTTGCTGGTGGCTTGAGGCCGAGAGCTTGTTGGCTTCGTTGGCGTTGGAGATAAACCCGGTTTCGACCAGGATCGACGGGATGTCCGGCGACTTCAACACCATAAACCCGGCTTGTTCCACGCGCTGTTTGTGCAACGGCGTGACGCGGCCGATGTTGGTCAGGACTTTCTGGCCGACGTTGAGGCTGGAGGTCAGCGAGGCGGTCATCGACAGGTCGAGCAATACGCCCGCGAGCATGCGGTCTTTATCGTCGAGGCTGACGTTGCCGGCACCACCGATCAAGTCGGAACGGTTTTCGCTGTCGGCCAGCCAACGCGCGGTCTCCGAGGTTGCGCCACGATCAGACAGGGCAAACACCGAGGCACCGAAGGCTGCCGCAGACGGCGCGGCGTCGGCGTGGATCGACACGAACAGATCGGCGCCTTTTTTGCGGGCGATTTCGGTACGGCCACGCAACGGGATGAAGTAGTCGCCCGTACGGGTCAGTTCGGCGCGGAAGCCTTTCATGCCGTTGACCTGACGTTGCAGTTCGCGGGCGATCTGCAGCACCACGTCTTTCTCACGCTGCCCGCGCGAGCCGGACGCACCCGGGTCTTCGCCACCGTGGCCGGCGTCGATCACCACAATAATGTCGCGCTTGCCGGCCGGGGCTGGGGGCAACTTGATCGCCGGTTCTGTCGGGGTGACCGGCACTGCTGGTATGGTCGCGACCGAAGGGGTCGGCGCAGGTGTTGGAGCGGGTTCGGCGTCGGCTGCGTTGTCGAACAAGTCGACCACCAGACGGTTGCCATACTGCCCGTTCGGCGCCAGCGAGAAGCTTTTCGGGGTGACGGCTTTTTTCAGGTCGATGACCACGCGCAGGTCGGTCGGCGTGCGTTGTGCCGAGCGCATGGCGGTGATCGGGGTGTTCGCAGTCTGCAATTTCAGCGGCGCACCCAAGGTGGCGCCATTGATGTCGATCACCAGCCGATCCGGAGCGGTCAGGGTGAAGACGCTGTGCTGCACCGGGCCGCTCAGGTCGAAGACCAGTCGCGTGTTATCCGGCGCTCGCCACAAGCGCACGCTGTTGACCTTTGAATCGGCCACAGCGTTGACGGTTACTGCCATCAACAACAGTCCAACGGCAGCCACCAACGCGCGAAAGCGCATACCTAACCCCATCATTTAATTGGATTCCAATGCCAAAGCGGCACACCAAGCCTCGCCACGCGAGCCCTGGGATAAAATTTTCAGCGAACGCCCGCTGTCTTGCGGGCTAATGGTAATGGTCAGGTCAGGCTTTGGCAAAAAGCCTGCACCTTTATCGGGCCACTCGATCAGGCACAGCGCATCGTCTTCGAAGTAATCGCGGATGCCGAGAAACTCCAGCTCTTCCGGATCGACCAGTCGATACAGGTCGAAGTGGAAGGCGCGGACGTCACCGATCTCGTAGGGCTCGACCAATGTGAAGGTCGGACTTTTTACCGAGCCCACGTGGCCCAGGCCACGAATAATGCCCCGCGACAGCGTGGTTTTGCCCATCCCGAGGTTGCCTTCCAGAAAAATCAGGCCGTGGCCCTGGGTCACGCGGGCGATCCGTGCGCCAAAGTCGCTCATGGCCTGTTCATCGGCCAGGTACAGGGTTACTTCAGACACGGTGCTTGCTCCTCCAACAACTGACGAATGGCTGGAATCAGATCACTGGCCGCCAGCCCACGGCCCAATTTGCCTTGTTGCGCCCCGGCGTTGGCGTGCAGCCACACGGCCAGACACGCGGCGTCGAAACTTTGCATACCCTGCGCCAGCAACGCGCCGGTCAAACCGGCCAGCACGTCACCCAACCCGGCGGTCGCCATTGCCGGATGGCCCTGATGACACAGCGCCAGACGCCCATCGGGATGTGCGATCAGAGTACCGGCACCTTTGAGAGTTACAGTCGCTGCGTATTTTTTGCTCAATGCCCGCGCGGCGGCCGGTCGATCAGCCTGCACTTCGGCGGTACTGATGCCGAGCAGCCGCGCCGCTTCGCCGGGATGCGGGGTGATCACGCAATCCTTGGGCAGCTGCACAAAACCGCTCGCCAGCAGGTTCAACGCGTCGGCGTCCCAGACTTGCGGCAACGGCGCATTGGCAGCCGCCGACAGCAACGCCCGCCCCCAACTGGCCTGGCCGAGTCCGGGGCCGATCACCAGTGTTGAGACTTTTTCCAGCAAGCCCATCAATTGATTGGCCGACGATGTGCCGAGCGTCATCACCTCCGGCACACGAGTCAGCGCTGCCGGGACATGCTCCGGGCGCGTCGCCAGCGAAACCATACCGGCGCCGCTGCGCAAGGCGCTTTCGGTGCTGAGCAGGATCGCCCCGCCAAACCCGTGATCGCCACCGATCAGCAGCACATGGCCGAAACGACCTTTGTGCGAAGTCGGCGTACGCGCCGCCAGTTTCGGAAGATTAGCCGGGTTGAGCCGTTGGGCGATGACCGGAATGTCACGATAAATGCCGGCGCTGGCTTGCAGATCATTAAACAGCAACGAGCCGATGTGATCAGCCGCATCGCCCGTGAACAAACCGAGTTTCAGCCCGATAAAGGTCACCGTCAGATCGGCCTGCACGGCGGCGCCGAGCACATGCCCGGTGTCTGCACATAAACCAGAAGGAATATCGACGGCCGTTACCGGCAAGCCGCTGGCGTTAATGGCTTTGATCGCCGAGAGGTAAGGCTCGCGCACGTCACCGCTCAAACCGGTGCCGAGCAAGGCATCAAGAATGACGCCGCGCAGTTCGCTGTGAGCCTGCCAGCCTTGCACCGCGACGCCTTCAGCCAACGCCTCGGCATACGCCAAAGCGGCATCGCCCTGCAATCGCTGCGGATCGCCGACCGCCAACACCCGCACCTGCCACCCGGCTCGCTGTGCCATGGCCGCGACCAGATAACCGTCGCCAGCATTGTTGCCATGCCCGGCCAGCACCGTCAGTTCGGTCGCCGACGGCCATTGCCGAACCAGCGCGCGCCACGTTGCATGCGCCGCGCGCTGCATCAATTCGAAGCCCGGCGTGCCGGCGGCAATCAGCCGCGCATCGAGTTCGCGCACCTGTGCGGCGCCATACAGCGCGTCGGGTGATTCATCTTTCGTGTGCGGCATGCGTCTTCGGGCTCCGATGTCTGGCAGAATTATACGCACCTCAGCTCTGGTTTCTCTCGCCTCATGTCCGCCATCACCACAGACCTGCCCGCCCTCGCCCAATCGATCAAGGATTGGGGCCGCGAGCTGGGCTTTCAGCAAGTCGGCATCAGCGGTCTGGATCTCGCCGAGCATGAACAGCATCTGCAGCGCTGGCTCGCGGCCGGCTACCACGGCGAAATGGACTACATGGGCGCCCACGGCAGCAAACGCTCGCACCCGGAAGAACTGGTGCCGGGCACATTGCGCGTGGTTTCGCTGCGCATGGACTACCTGCCCGGCGATACCGAAATGGCCAAACGCCTGGCCCAACCGGAAAAAGCCTACGTCTCGCGTTATGCCTTGGGCCGCGATTACCACAAATTGATCCGTAAACGTGTTCAACAATTGGCCGACAAGATTCAATCCGAGATCGGCCCGTTCGGTTTTCGCGCCTTTGTCGACAGCGCGCCGGTGCTGGAAAAAGCCATCGCCGAACAGGCCGGACTGGGCTGGATCGGCAAAAACACCTTGGTGCTGAACCGCAAGGCTGGCAGCTACTTCTTCTTGAGCGAGTTGTTCGTCGACTTGCCGTTGCCGGTCGATGATCCGCACAGCACCGAACATTGCGGCCGCTGCACCGCGTGCCTCGACATCTGCCCGACCAATGCCTTCGTCGGCCCGTATGTGCTGGACGCGCGACGCTGCATTTCGTACCTGACCATCGAACTGAAAAACGCGATCCCCGAAGACCTGCGCCCACTGATCGGCAACCGCGTGTTTGGCTGCGACGACTGCCAGATCGTCTGCCCGTGGAACCGCTTCGCCAAACCCTCTGGGGAGAGCGACTTCAAACCACGGCACAATCTCGACAATGCGGAACTGGCTGAGTTGTTTATGTGGGACGAGGATAAATTCCTCAGCAGCACCGAAGGCTCACCACTGCGCCGCGCCGGGTATGAACGCTGGTTGCGCAATCTGGCAGTAGGGCTCGGTAATGCGCCGTCGAGCATTCCAGTGCTGGAAGCGTTGAAGGCACGGCGGGATTATCCGTCAGAGCTGGTGCGCGAGCATGTGGAGTGGGCGCTTAAGCAACATGCTGAACGCGCCGTTTAACGCGATGATTCAACGCTCAATTGGGGTAATTTTCCATTAAATGGGGTATTTAGAGACTCAAATACCCCATTTACCTGACTCCCCCTCACGAACTATTCAACAATTCCGACAGGATATTTCGACCGCAGTAAGCAGACGATTTCAAGGCGCGTCGTTATAGACGAACTTGGGCATTTCCCAGTGGAAGCGGATCGCCAGCAGGCGCAGCAGGAAACCGCCGAACAGTGTGATCAGAATCGCCTGTTCGCTTGGCACGTTCAGATACAGGCAAAGCATGTAACACCACGCCGCCGCGAACGAGACGCTGGCGTAGAGTTCTCGGCGGAAGATCAGCGGGATGTCGTTGCAGAAGATGTCGCGGAGGATGCCGCCGAAGACGCCGGTGATCACGCCGCTGACGGAGGCCACCAGCATGCCGTGGCCCATTTCCAGTGCGGTCATGCAGCCGATCAGTGTGAACGCCACCAGGCCGACGGCGTCGAGCACCAGAAACAGTGAGCGCAGGTGGCGCATCCAGCGGGCGGTGAACACGGTGAACATTGCTGCGACCGAGGTCAGCACCAGGTATTCCGGGTGTTTGACCCACGTCAGCGGGTAGTGTCCGAGCAGTACGTCGCGCACCGAACCGCCGCCCAACGCCGTGACGCAGGCGATCAACACCACGCCAAACCAGTCCATGCCGCGACGGCCGGCGGACAGCGCGCCGGTCATGGCTTCAGCGGTGATGGCAATCAGATAGAGCATCAGCAACATGGTGGCGATCCAGTCAGGAAGGCGCGCAGTCTAGCCATTTCGGTGCGGCACCAAAAGAGGGCGCCGCAGCAAACACAAAACCCCGTAGGAGCTGCCGCAGGCTGCGATCTTATGATTTTGCCTTTAAAAAAAGATCAAAAGATCGCAGCCTGCGGCAGCTCCTACAGGGATCGCATCAGAACTTGATGAAGTGCTTGCGGTAGTGCTGCAGCTCGGCGATCGATTCGCGAATATCGTCCAGCGCCAAATGGGTGCTGCCCTTTTTGAAGCTGTCACGCACATCCGGTGCCCAGCGTGCGGCCAGTTCCTTGAGCGTCGAGACGTCGAGGTTGCGGTAGTGGAAATAGCTTTCCAGCGCTTTCATGTGGGTATAAAGGAAGCGCCGATCCTGGCAGATGCTGTTGCCGCAGATCGGCGACTTGCCCTTCGGCACCCATTTCTCGAGGAAGGCGATGGTTTCCGCTTCGGCTTCGGCCATGCTGATGCGGCTGTCGCGCACGCGCTGGGTCAGGCCGGAGTTGCCGTGGGTGCGGGTGTTCCATTCGTCCATGCGCGCGAGCACTTCGTCGCTGTGGTGGATGGCGATCACCGGGCCTTCGGCCAGGGTGTTGAGGTCACTGTCGGTGACGATGGTGGCCATTTCGATGATGACGTCGTTGTCCGGGTCAAGGCCGGTCATTTCGAGGTCGATCCAGATCAGATTCTGCGGGTTTTGCATGTTTCGGCTCCTGAGCAATGCTGCGCAGTTTAGCCTAGGCCGGCTGCCGGGCGTGCTAAACTCGCGGCCGTTTTACCTAATCGCTGCATTCTTCAGACGGAACACCCATGGCCAAACGCCAACTCAATCGTCGTCAAAACTGGCGCATCGAAAAGATTCAGGGCGAACGCGCCGCACGCGCCGCCAAACGCGAGTCCTCGGCTGTCGAAGCCCTGGAGGGCGGCGACCTGGGCCCGGAACAGACCGGCCTGGTGATCGCTCACTTCGGTGTGCAAGTCGAAGTCGAGGCCATTGACGGCGAACAGGCCGGCCAGGTTTTCCGCTGCCACTTGCGCGCCAACCTGCCTGCGCTGGTGACCGGCGACACGGTTGTCTGGCGTGCCGGCAATCAGGGCATCGGTGTGATCGTCGCGCAACTGCCGCGTACCACCGAACTCTGCCGTCCGGACAGCCGCGGCCAGTTGAAGCCGGTCGCGGCCAACGTCGACATGATCGTCATCGTCTTCGCCCCGCTGCCCGAGCCGCATGCCAACCTGATCGACCGCTATCTCGTAGCCGCCGAACACGCCGGCATCCGCCCGTTGCTGCTGCTGAACAAATTCGACCTGATCGACGAGCACAACGCACCGGCGCTCAATGCGCTGCTGGCGGTGTACCGCACGCTCGGTTATCCGGTGCTGGAAGTGTCGGCGCACCACGGTGACGGCATGGAACAGCTGCAAAAGCAGCTCGACGGACGCATCAGCGTGTTCGTCGGTCAGTCCGGTGTCGGCAAGTCGTCGCTGGTCAACAGCTTGCTGCCTGAAGTGGAAACCCGCGTCGGGCCGTTGTCCGAGCTGTCCGGTCAGGGCACGCACACGACGACCACCGCGCGCCTGTTCCACTTCCCCGGCGGCGGTGAGCTGATCGACTCCCCGGGTATCCGTGAATTCGGCCTCGGCCACGTCAGCCGTGCCGATGTTGAAGCCGGTTTCATCGAGTTCGACGACCTGCTCGGCACTTGCCGTTTCCGCGACTGCAAGCACGACCGCGAGCCAGGCTGTGCCTTGCTCAAGGCACTGGAAGACGGCCGCGTTCAGCAACAGCGCATGAACAGCTACCGCTCGATCATCGCCAGCCTGCCCGAAAACGGCTATTAAACAGTCGCACCGGCAGCCCTTTCCCCAAGGGCTGCCGGATGTCGGTTTTCCCCTGACACCCTCCTCCCTTTTTTAAACATCGGTCTTTTCTGTAGGACTTCTGCACGCCTGCCTGCAGGACATTTCTCTTTCTTCGCCCAAGCCTTGTGGGCACGTTTCATGAGCCTACATTGAGTTCCTCGTCGCACGTCCGCGCCCCAGAGGAACCCCCATGCAAACCTACCATTTGTTCATCAGCCACTCGTGGAACTACTCCCACGCCCACGACAATCTGGTGCGCCTGCTCAGTGCCCACCCCGACTTCACCTACAAGAATTTTTCGGTGCCGCCGCACAACCCGATCATGGGCGCGCAGACCGACAAACAGCTCGAAGAAGCCATCGAAAACAAGATTCGTCCGTGCTCGGCGGTGCTGATCATGGCCGGCATGTATTCGACCTACAGCAAGTGGATCAACAAGGAAATCGAGATCGCCAAGCGCATGGGCAAGCTGATCATCGCGGTGAAACCGTTCGGCGCCGAGCGCATTTCCACGGTGGTGCGTAACGCCGCACACGCCGAATGCGCGTGGAACACCAACAGCATCGTCGGCGCGATCCGCCTGCACACGGCGGCCTGATCATGCGCAAGGGACTGTTTATCGGCATCAACGACTACACGCATATTTCGCGCCTGAGCGGTTGCAGCAATGACGCCATGGCCATGGCCTCGGTGCTGAAAACCGACGCCGACGGCGACCCCAACTTCAAGAATGTCGTGCTGACGTCGGCCGAGGATTACCTGGGTCGGGAGATGCTCGAAGACCAGATCCGCGAGCTGTTTTCCGGCGACTGCAATGTCGCCCTGCTGTATTTCGCCGGGCATGGCGGTTTCGATACCGACAATGACGAAGGCATGTTGCTGCCCCAGGATTATCGCAACGCCAAGGACGGCATCCGCATCAGCGACATCCTCAACTGGGCGAGCAAAGCCACACGCATCAAGAACAAAGTGATCATCCTCGATTGCTGCCAAAGCGGCGCCGCCGGTGAAGTGCGCGCCTTGCGCAGCGAAAGCAGTGTGGTCGGCGAAGGCATGACCATTCTCACCGCGTGCAAAAAGGAAGAACCGGCCATGGAAGGCGCGCAACACGGCGTGTTTACCGGTTTGCTGCTGCAGGCATTGCATGGCGGCGCGGCGAATATTCTCGGCAAGATCACGCCCGGCAGCCTCTATTCCTTTGTCGATAACGCGCTCGACGCTTGGGAACAACGCCCGGTGTTCAAGACCAATGTGTCGCAGTTCATTTCCCTGCGCGAAGTCTCGCCGCTGATCCCCAAAGAGATCCTGCGCAAATTGCCCGAATGGTTTGCCGAAGCCGAATCGACCTACCCGCTCGATCCCAGCTACGAACCGACCGAGGCCAGCTTCAATCCGGAACACGGCGAGGTCTTCGCGCAACTGCAGAAGTGCAATCGCCACAGCCTGATCGAACCGGTCGACGCCGAGCACATGTACTACGCCGCCCTCCACTCCACCGGCTGCCGCCTCACCGCGCTCGGCGCCTACTACCGCGAACTCGCAATCAAAGGACACTTCTGATGCCTGTGTTTATCAGCTACCGCCACATGGATCGTATGCAGGCCATGGCGATCAACAGTCGCCTGAAACAGGCGAACATCAAGACTTATCTGGATGTGCTCGATCCGGAATCACAGACCACCGACGACATCACCGGCGTCATCACCCGCAACATCACCGAGTGCACGCACTTGCTGGCGGTGGTCTCGGAGCGGACGGCTTCGTCGTGGTGGGTGCCGTTCGAGATTGGCGAGGCGACCATCAGCAACCGGCGGATCTGCTCGTTCAAGACCGGGCCGGCGGAGCTGCCGCTGTATCTGGATAAATGGCCGAAATTGAGTACGGATAAAGATCTGGATTTCTTTATTGATGCTTATCGTGAGGAAGTGACGAATAAGCGCTCGGTGATGCTGGATTCGATGAGTGAGTCGATGAAGGGGACTTACAAGAGGAATGCCGAGCAGTTTCATGATCAGTTGAAGGGCAGGATTCGGCGGGGGTTTTGATTGGTCGGTCTGGCTTGAGAGCCCCTCACCCTAGCCCTCTCCCGGAGGGAGAGGGGACTGACAGCGGTGATTGTGCGAGGTACGCCGACCTGAAATATCGAGTAGAACTCAGGTTTTGAACTGCACAAAGATCTGCTCCCTTGCATCAGTCAAAAGCAGACTCTGAACAGCATGAAGATCGGCTCCCCTCCTTCAGTCAAACGCAAATTTTGACAACCACGAAGATCGGCTCCCTTTCCCCTCTACCCCTTGGGGGAGAGGGCTGGGGTGAGGGGGTGCTCTTGGCGCCACACCAAATCTCAAACCGCCAGCCACAAAAAAAAGCCGACATTACTGGCGGCTTTTTCGTCTCTTACTGCTTCGGCGCAGGAGCCGGCGCTGGCGCCGCACTCCCCGGTTCCGCCGGTTTCGGCGCGGCGTCATCAAACAGATTCAACCGTTCACGCAACTCATGCGGCGGCACCGGTTGCTGATCCGCCGGCAGAGCATTCGGATCAACCGGCGTTGCCGGGGTGGCGCCGTTGTGGCTTTCATCGACTGGTTTCGCCGCGTCCGCACCTTGCGCACCCTCGATCGCTTCCTGGGCCTTTTTGGTCAGGACGACGATGTCGATACGACGGTTGACCGGGTTGAACGGGTTTTCCCGGTCGAACAACGCCGACGAGGCATAACCGACGACCCGCGCCACCTGCGCATCCGGATAGCTACCCGCTACCAGTGCACGACGTGCAGCGTTGGCGCGGTTGGCCGACAGCTCCCAGTTACCGAAATCGCCAGTGCCCGTGTACGGCTTGGCGTCGGTGTGGCCGCTGATGCTGATTTTGTTCGGCACCGCTTTGATGGTGTCGGCCATCGCCAGCAGGATGTCTTCGAAGTACGGCTTCAGGCGTGCAGAACCTGAGTCGAACATCGGCCGGTTTTCAGCGTCCATGATCTGGATGCGCAAACCATTCGGAGTGATCTCGAAGAGGATCTGATCCTTGAATTTCTGCAGCTGCGGGTTCTCGTCAACCTTGTTCTGCAGTTCTTGCAGGAGCAGTTCCAGACGTTCTTTCTCGACCTGCTCGGCCATGCCTTCGACCTGTTCGGTGTCGACGGTGACCTTGTCTGGTTGCGGCTGGGATTTCACCTCAGGGTTGAGGGTGTTTTCCGGCGCCAGGGTCGGCGTGCCGCCCAAGTCGATGATGTACGGCGTGCCGCTTTCGGAGAAGCCGACCGGGTCTTTGAAATAACCGGCGATGGCGATCTTCTGCTCGGGTGTGGCGGTGGACAACAGCCACAGCACGAGGAAGAACGCCATCATCGCCGTCGCAAAGTCGGCGAAGGCGATTTTCCACGCTCCGCCGTGATGCCCACCGGCTATGCGCTTGACGCGCTTGATGATAATCGGCTGATTATTTTCCATGACTTAGCGACCGCGAACCGCTTGTTCCAGCTCGGCGAAGCTTGGACGGTGCGCCGGGTACAGCACCTTGCGCCCGAACTCGACTGCCAGCGATGGCGGCATGCCAGAAGCCGAAGCCACCAGCGAGGCCTTGATGGCTTCGTAAACGTTCAGCTCTTCTTTGGCATCGTGGGCCAGCGAATGCGCCAGCGGGCCGAAGAAACCGTACGCCGCGAGAATACCGAAGAAGGTACCGACCAGTGCCGCACCGACGTGCAGACCGATGGATTTCTGATCGCCTTCACCCAGCGAAGCCATGGTCACCACGATACCGAGTACCGCCGCAACAATACCGAAACCCGGCATGGCGTCGGCGATGCCGTTCACCGCGTGGGATGGGTGTTCGAGGTCTTCTTTAAGGCTGTACAGCTCCATGTCGAACAAGCCTTCCAGCTCGTGCGGGGCCATGTTGCCGGACGACATGATGCGCAGGTAATCGCAGATGAACGCGGTCATGCGTTCGTCTTTGAGCACGGCCGGGTACTTGGCGAAGATCGGGCTCGCGGCGGCATCTTCGATGTCGCCCTCGATGGCCATCATGCCTTCGCGGCGGCTCTTGTTGAGGATCTCGTAGATCAGACCCAGCACTTCCAGATAGAACGTGTGGGTGAAGCGCGAACTGAACATGCTCAGGGACTTCTTGAGCACGTGCATCGTCATGTAGCCGGGGTTGGCCTGCAGGAACGCACCGAGTGCCGCGCCACCGATAATCAACACCTCGAAAGGCTGGATCAGGGCGGCAATTTTGCCGTGGGAAAGCACGTATCCGCCGAGCACGCTCGCGAATACGACGATGATGCCGATAATTTTAGCCATAGGTAGAAAGTACTTATTTAAGTCGGGTTCAAGGTCATATTCGGAAGTTAAAAAATCTCTTCTTCTACTTATCGGCAAAACTGCGCCAGACTATAGCCAGTTCAGGCGAAAAGCCAATTTAGCCCATGCCGGGCGCGTCTAAAGCAGATGAAGATCCCGTCCAGACATGGCTAATGAAACGAACGTCCCACACGCAAAACCGACCACCCTCGAAGGCTGGGTCAAGCTGCTCGACAGCGTTCGCCTGCCCGTGCCGCAAGAGGCACACGACAAGGTCTGTCGCGCGATCCGTGATAACCGCAGCTCGCTGCGCGACATCGCCGATTTGATGCAGGACAGCCCGGCGCTGGCCTTGAGCATCATCCGTGAGGCCAATCGTCACACCCACGGCAACATGGGCACGCCGGCGGAAAATCTGGAAGTGGCGATCAACCGTCTCGGCCTCGCCCGCACCGAAGAACTGCTCGCGCGCCTGCCAGCCGAACCGCAAATGCAAATCCCCAAGGCCCTGCGCCAATTGCAGATGATCAGCCAGCACGCGACGCAACAGGCCAATGGCTTTTTCGCCAGTCGCCTGGCGCGGCTGTGGCAGGACATTCATTGGGGCAGCCTGTTGTTTCTGTCGCCGCTGTGGCCACTGGCGCTGACTTATCCACAGTTGCTCGACGAGTGGGAGCTGCGGGTTATCCACAAGGGCGAATCGGCGCGCACCGTCGAAAAGCAATTGTTCGGCGTGCGCCTGCTGCGGATCGCGGAAGCGCTGGTTGCGGTCTGGCACCTGCCGATCTGGGTGCAGCAAGGCTATAAATTGTTGCTCAGCGAACAGCGTGAACTGGTCAAAGTGCTGCGCATCGCCCGCGACAGCGAACACCCGCTGCGCCAGCAAAATCGCCTCGACGATGACCCGACCCTGCGCCGCTGGCTCAATCAACCGGCCAACACCGTGCTGCTGGCCAACGGTCTGGCGCTCTCGGCGCAACAGGCCTGGGACAGTCCGCACAGTGAACGCTGGCAGTACCTGACCAGCCTGTATCTGCAGATTTCCATGGACGAGGTGCAGCAACAGTTGCACCAACAAGCCGCGAACAGTGCCCGGCAACATGCGATGCCTGATTTGTGGCACCCAGCGGTTTCGCTGTTGTGGCCGTGGGGCACTCGTCGTTTACCCGCCGGGATGTTGCCCGCCGCCGCGCCGACCTCTGAAGACCTGGGCCAGTGGCGTAAGCAATGCGCCGAACTGCTGGCTGAGCCGAGCCGTTTCACCAATGCCATGAGCCTGACCGTCGCCGCCCGCGATGCGCTGGTGGCCAGCGGCATGCGTCGGGTGATGATCCTGATGGCTGACCGCACGCAATCCAATCTGCGCGTGAATCAAACCTTCGGCCTGCCGAAAGAAGCGGCGGCGCTGAATTTTGTCGTCAGCCAGAGCAGCGTGCTGCAACGTTTGCTCGCGCAACAGGCGCAGGTGCGGATCAACCCGGACAACAACGCACAGTTTTCCGCGTTGCTGCCACCGGGCCTGCGCACGTTGTTTCGCGGCGAGCATTTGTTCCTGCGTTCATTGGTCAACAATGGCCGGGTGATCATGATCGTCGTCGCCGATCAGGGCGGCGGGCCGTTTGCCGACATCACCGTGCAGGCCTTTGGCAAAACCGCGCAGTGCATCGAAAAAGCCCTGCACAGCTTTAGCAGCCGTGGCCGATGAGGCTGCGCTACAATCCTCCCCTTTGTGCTCTGGAGACCTCGCATGTCTGACTTCTCTGGCTTGCCGCTCGTCATCGAACCGAGCGACCTGCTGCCTCGGCTTGAGTCTGAAGAGCTGATTCTGGTGGATCTGACCAGTGCCGCCCGCTACACCGAGGGACATCTCCCCGGCGCGCGCTTTGTCGACCCCAAGCGTACCCAGCTCGGCCAGCCGCCGGCGCCGGGTTTGCTGCCGGCCAAAGCCGATCTGGAAGCGTTGTTCGGTGAGCTGGGCCATCGCAAGGACGCGGTTTACGTGGTTTACGACGACGAGGGCGGCGGCTGGGCCGGGCGCTTCATCTGGTTGCTCGACGTGATCGGTCACCACAAGTACCACTATATAGACGGTGGTTTGCCGGCGTGGCTGGCGGATGGCATGCCGATGTCGATTCAAGTGCCGGCAGCCGTCGGTGGCCCACTGCCGTTGACCCTGCACGACGAGCCGACCGCGACCCGTGAATACCTGCAAAGCCGTCTCGGTGCTGTCGATCTGGCGATCTGGGATGCGCGCGGGCCGCTGGAATACTCCGGCGAGAAAGTGCTGGCCGCCAAGGCCGGGCACATCCCCGGCGCGGTCAATTTCGAATGGACGGCGGGCATGGACAAGGCGCGTCAGCTGCGAATTCGTACTGACATGCCGCAGATCCTCGAAGACCTCGGGATCACCAAGGACAAAGAAATCATTACCCACTGCCAGACCCATCACCGGTCGGGCTTCACTTATCTGGTGGCCAAATCCCTCGGTTATCCGCGGGTCAAAGGCTACGCCGGTTCCTGGGGCGAATGGGGCAACCACCCTGACACGCCAGTCGAGATTTAAGGTTTTTAAGGACAACTAATGAAAGAGCGTCTGTTTATCCTCAGTCAGTACCTGCTGCCTCATCACCTGCTGTCGCGCCTGGCCGGCTGCGTTGCCGAGTGCCGCGTGCGCTGGTTCAAAAATGCGTTCACCCAGTGGTTCGCCAAGCGTTATCAAGTCGACATGTCGCAAGCGCTGGTGGAAGACCTGACCGCTTACGAGCACTTCAACGCCTTCTTCACCCGCGCCCTGAAAGACGGCGCGCGCCCGCTGGACGAAACCCCGGGCGCGATCCTCAGCCCGGCCGACGGTGCGGTCAGCCAGCTCGGCCCGATCGAACACGGTCGCGTGTTCCAGGCCAAGGGCCACAGCTTCAGCGTGCTCGAACTGCTCGGCGGTGATGCGGCCAATGCGGCACCGTTCATGGGCGGCGACTTCGCCACTATTTACCTGTCGCCGAAGGACTACCACCGCGTGCACATGCCGCTGGCCGGCACCTTGCGCGAGATGGTCTATATCCCGGGCCGGATTTTCTCGGTGAATCAGACCACCGCTGAAAACGTGCCGGAACTGTTCGCTCGCAACGAGCGTGTGGCGTGCATTTTCGACACCGAGCGCGGCCCGATGGCGGTAGTGCTGGTCGGCGCGATGATCGTTGCTTCGATTGAAACCGTGTGGGCCGGTCTGGTCACCCCGCCGAAGCGTGAGCTGAAAACCTTCCGCTACGACGAAGCCGCCCGTGCGCCGATCCATCTGGAGAAAGGTGCTGAACTGGGCCGCTTCAAACTTGGCTCGACCGCAATCGTGCTGTTCGGCCCGGATCAGGTGAAGTGGGCTGAAGAACTGGTTGCCGGTTCGCCGGTGCAGATGGGCCAAGGCCTGGCACTGCCAAACGCCTGAGTACGCATCGACCGTCATGGATTCCCCTGACGGTCGATACCTCTGTAGGAGCTGCCGAAGGCTGCGATCTTTTGATCTTTGGACGCGGAGCGTCCACGGCTGCATTCCCACGCAGAGCGTGGGAACGATCAAGATCAAAAGATCGCAGCCTGCGGCAGCTCCTACACGTTGTTTTGTGTGCATCGTCAATGACGATGCGTTGAGGCAGAACACCCGCTCGCTTATTTGCTGCTATGGTTTTTGGCATGAGCCAGACCATTTCTCCCCCACAGTTGCGCGCCCCGACCCCGAGTCAGCCGCGCCTGTCATTTTGCGAAGCCACCCCGCGCGACCTCAAGCGCTGGATCGCCGGCCTGCCCAAGGCCAACATCGGCGAAACCGCCCGCCAGTTGTATCAAGGCCTAGGCGAACTCAACCAATTACTCACCCCCAGCGACAATCGTCTGCACCTGCTCGAATTGCTGCGGCCCGAGGTGTATTTCGTCTGTCAGCATCTGGAGCGACATTTCCTGCATCAAGCGATCATGCTCGATGAGCGTTCGCGCAAGATCAGCAATCTGTGCCAAGCCCTGCAAAGTCATTTGGCGATCGGTTACAAACAGATCGTTCTGCGGATTGCGCCGAAGTACAGCAAGGATCGTGCGGCGTTGGTTGGATTAGCTTTGCAGCGCGCAGCCCATGCGTTGAAGGGCCAACTGGTTCGCGCAACCCAGCTATACAGTCCGCCGCCAGAGCATCTGTGGTTTGAACTGCATCAGCTCTATCGCATCGCGTGTGAATTGCAGCTGCAACAGCGGCGCGTGCATGACGATCTGGCCAGCCTGACCACCGAGCTGAGCCTCGAACAAACTTACATCGCCGCCCTGCTCCTCGGCAGCGCGCGCTGCAATCAACTGCGCCAGAACCAGATCGCCCGCCTTGCCGAAGTGCTTGAACCATGGAGCGCCCTGCTCAAGCTGCACCCCGGTACGCCCGACGACGGCCTGTTTGCGATCAGCGCCGAACTCGATGTCGGCCCGCGTTACCGCAGCATGTTTCGCAGTGAGCAGCGCGCCGGTTTGCTCGGCTTCGATCCGCAACCACTGGTGAATACCCTCGAAGCGCATTTGCTGCATCAGGACACGTCCAAGCCTTTGCCCGTCCCGACCGGGCTGAGTTTCGACACGCTGCAACATTTACACGCGACGTGGGGCGAAGCGGCTGAACGCAGTTTTCAGCGCACTGTCGGCCAAGGCAATCTGACCGTGTGCGTGGGCATGAGCGCCCTGCACTTCTACCTTGGCGGTGAGCGCAGTTTCAGCGACATGCTCAAACATCCCGGCGCCCGCGCAGCGAATTTCAGCCACGCCGTGGTTCAAGGTGAAAAGGACAGCTGGAGCCAGGCCTTCGATGCCGCACCACAGAACAACGAGCAGTTTTTACCCTACGAAGAAATCCAGTACGACCATCTCGGCGAAGATGAAAGCAGCGCCGACGCCGCACCGCACTATCCGACTTATGCGTTGCCCGTGATCAATCACAGCCCCGGCGGTTACTGCCTGGGTTGGCCGAAAGAAGTCCCCGCCGAATTGCAGGCCGGGGAAATGCTCGGCATTCAGGACAGCGCCAGTCTGGGCTGGAGCATCGCGGTGATTCGCTGGATTCGTCAGGTGCGCGGCGGCGGCACGCAAATGGGCATTGAACTGGTGGCGCCACACGCGCAGCCCTGCGGCTTGCAACTGGTGCGTTCGCGGGACGATCACAGCCAGTATTTGCGTGGATTATTGCTGCCGGAGATCAGCGCCATCGACGTGCCCGCGACGCTGCTGGCGCCGCGCCTGCCATTTCAGGAGGGCAGCAAAGTGCTGATCAACACCCACGGCGAAGAACACCGCGCCGGGCTGGATAGGCGGGTGGCGAGTACGCACAGTTTTAATCAGTTCGCTTACCGCTCGCTGGAGGCCGCGCAGAATGGCGGGAGCGAGGAGGATTTTGATTCGTTGTGGAAGTCACTCTAGACCGAGGCGCGCCCTTCGCGAGCAGGCTCGCTCCCACAGTTAAATGCATTTCAAATGTGGGAGCGAGCCTGCTCGCGAAGAGGCCAAGTCAGGCGATAGAGATCTCAGAGCTGCCCATCACGATCACGGAAACCCAGCAAATACAGCACACCATCCAGACCCAACGTCGAAATCGCCTGCTTCGCCGATTGCTTCACCAACGGCTTGGCGCGGAAGGCCACACCCAGCCCGGCAATCGCCAGCATCGGCAGATCGTTCGCGCCATCGCCCACGGCAATGGTCTGCTCCAGACGCAAACCTTCTTTATGCGCCAGCTCTTTCAGCAGGTCAGCCTTACGCTGCGCATCGACAATCGGCTCGATCGCCACGCCGGTGCACTTGCCGTCGACCACTTCCAGTTCGTTGGCGAACACGTAGTCGATGCCGAGTTTGGCCTGCAATTGTTTGGCGAAATAGGTGAAGCCGCCAGACAGGATCGCGGTCTTGTAACCCAGACGTTTGAGCTCGGCGAACAACGTTTCCGCGCCCTCGGTCAGACGCAGCGAAGCGCCGATCGAATCAAGCACGCTGACGTCGAGGCCTTTGAGCAGCGCCAGACGTTCTTTGAAACTGGCGCGGAAATCCAGTTCGCCGGACATCGCCCGTTCGGTAATGGCCGACACCTGTTCGCCGACACCGGCAGCCTTGGCCAGCTCATCGATCACTTCGGCTTCGATCAGCGTCGAGTCCATGTCGAACACGGCCAGACGCCGGTTGCGACGGAACAGCGAGTCTTCCTGGAAAGCGATGTCGACGTTCAGCTCTTGGGCGACGCTGAGGAATTCGGCGCGCAGGGCCTGCGGATCGGCCGCTTCGCCACGCACGGAAAACTCGATGCAGCCCTTGCCCTTGTCCGCCGGCGTGTCCAGCGGCATACGACCCGACAGACGGTCAATGTGGTCGATGTTCAAACCGTATTTGGCCGTGATCGCACTGACGGCCTGCAATTGGCCGGCGGTCACTTTGCGGGTCAGCAAGGTCACGATGTGGCGTTTTTTGCCCTGGTTGCCCACCCATTGCTGGTAATCCTCTTCGGACACCGGGGTGAAGCGCACCTGCTGGTCGAGCTCGTAGCCCTTGAACAGGATGTCCTTGAGCACGGATTTGCCTTGCTCGGAGTCGGGAATTTCAACCAGGATGCCGAACGACAGGGTGTCGTGGATCACCGCCTGACCGATATCGAGAATGTTCACACCACCTTGTGCCAGAACACCGGTAATGGCTGCCGTCAGACCCGGACGGTCGACTCCCGTGATGTTAATCAGGACGATTTCGCGCAACGCGCACCCCCGCAACTGGAAAAAAACCGCATTCTACCCACTTTCAGTGACCATCGGGCCCCGTCAGCGCTTTGCCGGTCTAGGGCGTGTCGCTCTACGGGGCGTCAAGTTGACGGACCTAGGAGGCGAGCTCTGGGTTCCGGCGGGGGCGAGGGTGATGGGG
>NZ_JBIVJB010000088.1:0-19389 GCF_044750025.1 Pseudomonas sp. NPDC088885
ATTCGTCCGATGATAGACGGCGTGATCGCCGACTTCAGCGTCTGCGAAAAGATGCTGCAATACTTTATTAACAAAGTTCACGAAAACAGCTTTCTGCAGCCTAGCCCTCGTGTGCTGATCTGCGTTCCATGCAAATCCACCCAGGTTGAGCGTCGCGCCATCCGTGAATCGGCCCTTGGTGCCGGTGCCCGTGAAGTATTCCTGATCGAAGAGCCAATGGCCGCTGCGATCGGTGCCGGCCTGCCGGTCGAAGAAGCGCGCGGTTCGATGGTCGTGGATATCGGTGGTGGTACCACTGAAATCGCACTGATCTCCCTGAACGGTGTGGTCTATGCCGAATCCGTACGCGTTGGCGGCGACCGCTTCGACGAAGCGATCATCACCTACGTGCGCCGTAACTACGGCAGCCTGATCGGTGAATCCACCGCTGAGCGTATCAAACAGGAAATCGGTACTGCCTATCCGGGCGGCGAAGTTCGCGAAGTCGATGTTCGCGGTCGCAACCTGGCCGAAGGCGTTCCACGCGCATTCACCCTGAACTCCAACGAAGTGCTGGAAGCTCTGCAAGAGTCCCTGGCAACCATCGTTCAGGCCGTGAAAAGCGCGCTGGAGCAATCGCCGCCGGAACTGGCTTCCGACATCGCCGAGCGTGGCCTGGTGCTGACCGGTGGTGGCGCATTGCTGCGTGACCTCGACAAGTTGCTGGCGCAGGAAACCGGTCTGCCGGTGATCGTTGCCGAAGATCCGCTGACCTGTGTTGCTCGCGGCGGTGGCCGTGCATTGGAAATGATGGATAAGCACACCATGGATCTGCTCTCCAGCGAATAAGTGCTGGGTTGCAATACGTGGGTGAGCGCGCGCAGGCAGCACTTTGCAGTGCTGCCTGTTGGCGTTTATCTTCTGTCAGTCTTCATCCAGGCCGGTTTGATGCCGTATGAATAAACAGAACATTTGCCTGGGAGGAGCGGCTTATTAAACCGCTTTTCGCCAAAGGCCCTTCGTTGGGTGTGCGCCTGTTGGTGCTGGCCGTGCTGTCGGTCGCGCTGATGGTCGTCGATGCCCGCTTCAGTCTGCTCAAGCCTGCACGCAGCCAGATGTCGCTGGTGCTGATGGATGCCTACTGGATCACTGACCTGCCCGGACGTTTATGGGAAGGCGTGGCCAGTCAATTCGGCAGCCGTACCGAGCTTGTCGCCGAAAATGAAAAACTCAAAACCGAAAACCTGCTGCTGCAGGGTCGCATGCAAAAGCTTGCCGCCCTCACCGAGCAGAACGTTCGGCTGCGCGAGTTGCTGAATTCTTCCGCACTGGTCAACGAAAAGGTCGAAGTGGCCGAGTTGATCGGCATGGATCCCAATCCCTTCACCCATCGCATCATCATCAATAAAGGTGAGCGCGATGGCGTGGTGCTCGGTCAACCGGTGCTCGATGCGCGCGGCTTGATGGGCCAGGTGGTCGAGTTGATGCCGTATACCTCACGTGTATTGCTGTTGACCGACACCACTCACAGCATTCCTGTGCAGGTGAACCGTAACGGTCTGCGTGCGATTGCCAGCGGCACCGGTAACCCGGAACGTCTGGAATTGCGCCACGTTGCCGACACCGCCGACATCAAAGAAGGCGATCTGCTGGTCAGCTCCGGTCTCGGCCAGCGTTTCCCGGCCGGTTACCCGGTGGCGACGGTCAAGGAAGTGATCCACGATTCCGGTCAGCCCTTCGCCATCGTCCGCGCTGTGCCGACGGCAGCACTGAATCGCAGCCGCTACATGCTGCTGGTGTTCAGCGACACCCGCACGCCGGAAGAGCGCGCCAATGACGCCGCGCAAGCCCAGGAAAATCTCGACGCGCAGGGCGGTGGCCCGGTGATTCCGGCCACTGTGCCGAAAACCGTCACGCCACCTGCCGCCGCTGCGGCGACTCCAGCAGCAACGCCCGCCGCACCGGCCGCTGCCGCTGCGACACCGGCCAAGCCGGCTGCGAGCAAACCGCCAGCGGCGTCTAAACCGCCCGCCGCCAGTAAACCTCCGGCCGCTCAGCCGGCTGCACGGCCAGCGGCGAAACCGCCGGTGACTGCGCCCGCCACCACCGGGAGACAAGAATAATGGTCGGAGCGACTGCCTCGCGTAACGGCTGGATCGTCTGGCTGACCTTTGCCATCGGCCTGCTGCTCAGTGTTTCGCCGTTGCCGCAATTCATGGAAATCCTCCGCCCGCTGTGGCTGGCGCTGCTCCTGACATTCTGGGCGCTGTACATGCCGCAGACGGTCGGGATGGTCACCGCGTTTTGTCTGGGCCTGGCCGAAGACGTGCTCTATGGCACGCTGCTGGGGCAGAACGCCTTGATCCTGACGCTGATTACTTTCCTTGTCCTCTCGTTGCAACAGCGCTTGCGCATGTTCCCGATGTGGCAGCAGTGCCTGGTGATTCTGGTGATCTTCGGCCTCGCCCAGCTCGTGCAGCTGTGGCTCAGCGCGTTGACCGGCAACCGTCAACCGACGCTGGCGCTGGTATTGCCGGCACTGGTCAGCGCCTTGCTCTGGCCGTGGATCAGCTTCGCTCTGCGTGGATTGCGCCGCCGCTACAAGATCAATTGAGTCGATCAGGCATGTGCCCGCACCGGTGACGCCGCCAACAGGGAAGAGTATTTGTGAGGCAGGGCACTAAACAGGGAGATGTCGTGATGAAGTCGCTTTACCTTGCCTCAGGTTCGCCGCGTCGGCGTGAATTGCTCACGCAGATCGGCGTGCCGTTCACCGCCATCAGCGCGGACATCGATGAAACCCCTTTAACCAACGAATCCCCTTCGGCCTACGTCGAGCGTCTGGCGCGCGGCAAAGCCGAGGCCGGGCGACGCACGCTTGTGTCCGCCGAACAGCATTGTGTGCTGGGCGCGGATACCGCTGTGGTGCTCGACGGTAAAATTCTCGGCAAACCGGTGGACGAAGCCGACGCATGCGCCATGCTGATGATGTTGTCCGGCAAGGAGCATGAAGTGCTGACGTCAATCGCCGTGCTCGACGACGAGCGTTGCGAGTCGCGCGTGGTGCGCAGTCTGGTGCGGTTCCGCCCGATCAGTCGTGAAGAAGCCGCGGCCTACTGGGCCTGCGGTGAACCCCGGGACAAGGCCGGTGGCTATGGCATTCAGGGCCTCGGCGCAGTGTTTGTCGCCGGGCTCAATGGCAGTTACTCGGCGGTGGTCGGGTTGCCTGTTTGCGAAACCGCAGAACTGCTGGGCCATTTCGGCATACCCTGTTGGCAAAACCTAAGCGCGCAATGAGCGTCGTACGAAACCAGATGCGGCCATTATTGTGAAAATGTCTGAACGAGATCCTGCCATGAGTGAAGAGATTCTGATCAACATCACGCCGATGGAGTCGCGCGTGGCGGTGGTCGAAAACGGTGTGCTGCAAGAAGTCCATGTCGAGCGCACGCAAAAACGCGGGATCGTCGGCAACATCTATAAAGGCAAGATCGTCCGGGTACTGCCGGGCATGCAGGCGGCATTCGTCGACATCGGTCTGGATCGCGCCGCGTTCATTCATGCCTCGGAAATCTCCCTGCGCGAAGGCTCCTCCGTTGAAAGCATCAGCGCGCTGGTGCACGAAGGCCAGAGCCTGGTGGTGCAAGTCACCAAAGACCCGATCGGCTCTAAAGGCGCCCGCCTGACCACACAACTGTCGATCCCGTCGCGCTATCTGGTGTACATGCCGCGCACCGCTCACGTCGGCATTTCCCTGAAAATCGAAGACGAAGCCGAGCGCGAACGCCTGAAAAAGGTGGTCAGCGATTGTGTGGCCAAAGAAGGCATTCAGGAGGCGGGCGGCTTCATTCTGCGCACCGCGGCCGAAGGTGCCGGCGCTGAAGAAATCCTCATGGACATTCGTTATCTGCGCCGTTTGTGGGATCAGATCAACGAACAAATCAAAACCATCGGCGCGCCGAGCGTGATCTACGAAGACCTCGGTCTGGCCTTGCGCACGCTGCGTGATCTGGTCAGCCCGAAGATCGAGAAGATCCGCATCGACTCGCGGGAAACCTTCCAGAAAACCACGCAGTTCGTCGCCGAGCTGATGCCGGAGATCGCCGATCGTCTGGAACATTACCCGGGCGAGCGGCCGATTTTCGATCTGTATGGCGTTGAAGACGAAATCCAGCGCGCCCTTGAGCGCAAAGTCCCGTTGAAATCCGGCGGCTATCTGGTGATCGATCCGGCGGAAGCCATGACCACCATTGACGTCAACACTGGCGCGTTCGTCGGTCATCGCAACCTCGAAGAAACCATTTTCAAGACCAACCTCGAAGCCGCCACCGCGATTGCCCGGCAGATGCGCCTGCGCAATCTGGGGGGGATCATCATCATCGACTTCATCGACATGGAAGATGAAGAGCACCAGCGTCAGGTGCTGCGCACGCTGGAGAAACAGCTGGAGCGCGATCACGCCAAGACCAACATCATCGGCATCACCGAGTTGGGCCTGGTGCAGATGACCCGCAAGCGCACCCGCGAAAGTCTTGAACAAGTGCTGTGCGAGCCGTGCAGCAGTTGCCAGGGCCGTGGCAAATTGAAGACTCCGGAAACCATCTGTTACGAGATTTTCCGCGAGATTCTGCGTGAGGCCCGTGCCTATCAGGCCGAGGGTTATCGCGTACTGGCGAACCAGAAAGTGGTTGATCGACTGCTCGATGAAGAATCGGGTAACGTCGCCGAACTTGAAGGGTTTATCGGTCGCACCATTCGTTTCCAGGTGGAAACCATGTATTCCCAGGAACAATACGACGTGGTGCTGCTCTGATCCCCTGCGTCACATTTTTTCTACCGCGGCTGGCCTCAGCTTTTCGCAGTTTTATTGCCATGGGAGCCATCTGACATGGAGCGTCTGACACGCATTCTGGCCGCACTCACCCGTTGGGGGCTGGGCCTGTGCGCGTTGGTTCTGGTGTTGATGGCGTTGTACGTCAGCCTCGGCCGCGAGCTGACCCCGCTGGTCGCCGAATACCGCACTGACATCGAAGACAAGGCCAGCGCCGCCCTTGGCATGCCGTTGCAGATCGGCGAGCTGGAAGGTAACTGGAGCGGCTTCGCCCCGATCCTGCTGGCACGCGATGTGATGGTCGGCAGCGGCGCCAATGCGTTGCGTCTGGATCAAGTACGCGCCGTGCCTGATCTCTGGGCCAGCCTGTTGGCGCGCGAAGTGCGCATTGCCCATCTGGAACTCAATGGCCTGAAGGTCAGCCTCAAGGAAGCCGAGGACGGCAGTTGGGCGCTGGAAGGTCTGCCGGTGCAGAACGATCAACCGCTGGATGCGCAGCAGTTGTTCAATCGTTCGCAAATGATTCAGCAACTCTCGGTGCTCGACAGCCAAGTGACCCTGCAGCCGCAGGATCACGCGCCGATGACCCTCACTTATGTCGGCCTCAACCTGAAAACCGGCGCCAGTCGCCAACGTCTCGATGCCCGTTTGACTCTGCCGGACGGCCAGCCTGTGGCGATCAACCTGCGCACGCGCCTGCGTCCGGAGCAATGGCAGGACAGCACGGTCGAGGGCTACGCCAGTCTGCCGCAAAGCGATTGGGCGAAATGGTTGCCCGAACGCCTGACCCAACAATGGAATTTCTCCGAGATCAAGGCTGGTGGTGAGGTCTGGATCGATTGGGCCAAGGGCACGCTGCAAAGCGCCTCTGTTCGCTTGAACGCGCCGCAAGTCACCGGCGCCTATGGCGAGCGCAAGCCTATCCAGATCAACAACCTCGCCATCAACGCGTACTACCGCGACGGTGGCGACGGCGCGGCGGTGACGTTTGATTCGCTGGCAATGAATTTCGGCGAAACCCGCTGGGAATCCCGCGTCCAACTGCAACAGACCCGCGCCACCGACAAAGTGGAAGAGCTCTGGCATCTGCAGGCTGATCGTCTGGATCTGACGCCGATCACGCCACTGCTCAACGCGCTCGGGCCGTTACCCAAAGGTTTCGCCGAAGTGGTCGATCACCTGAAAGTAACCGGTGGCCTGCGCAACGTGCTGCTGGATTTCCGTCCGGCGGCCACTGACGGCACCAAGTTCAGCTTCGCCGCCAACCTCGACAAGGTCGGCTTCGATGCCTATCACGGCGCTCCGGCTGCACGAAATGTCAGCGGCAGCCTCAGCGGCAACCTCGACGGCGGCGAACTGCGCATGGACAGCAAGGATTTTGTCCTGCACCTCGATCCGATTTTTGCCAAGCCGTGGCAATACATTCAGGCCAATGCGCGCCTGACCTGGAAACTCGATAAAGACGGTTTCACCCTGATCGCGCCGTACCTCAAGGTGCTCGGCGAAGAGGGCAAGATTGCCGGCGACTTCCTGATCCGCCTGCATTTCGATCACAGCCAGGAAGACTACATGGACTTGCGCGTCGGTCTGGTCGACGGCGACGGTCGCTACACCGCCAAGTACCTGCCAGAAGTCTTGAGCCCGGCGCTCGACGAATGGCTGCGCACGGCGATCCTCAAAGGCGCGGTGGACGAAGGTTTCTTCCAGTATCAGGGCTCGCTGAGCAAGGACGCCAAAGAAGCCGATCGCAGCATCAGTCTGTTCTTCAAGGTGCATGACGCCGAACTCGCATTCCAGCCGGGCTGGCCGCACGTCAGCAAGGTCAGCGGTGATGTGTTTATCGAGGACAGCGGCGTACGCATTCTGGCGAAAAAGGGTCAGTTGCTCGACACCCAGGTCAGCGATGTCTCGGTCAATATTCCGCATGTGCCGTCCGGGCAGAACTCGCACTTGCTGCTGGATGGCGCGTTCGCCGGTGGTCTTGGCGATGGCTTGAAGATTCTGCAGGATGCGCCGATCGGCACGGGCGAAACCTTCGCCGGTTGGGAAGGCTCAGGGGATCTTCGTGGCAAGCTCAAACTCGACGTGCCGCTGGGCAAAGGCGAGGAGCCGAAAATTCTCGTCGATTTCAAAACCGCCAATGCGAAGTTGAAACTCGCCGAGCCGAAGCTGGAGCTGAGCCAACTCAAGGGTGATTTCCGCTTCGACAGCGCCAAAGGCCTCAGCGGGCAGAACATCAGCGCACGGGCCTTCGACAAACCGGTGACCGCGCAGATTTTTGCCGACGGCAGTCCGGGCAAGCTGAAAACGCGTGTTGCGGCGACCGGGCAGGTCGAAGTCAAAAAGCTCACCGACTGGTTGGCGGTGACGCAACCGTTGCCGGTGTCCGGGACGATTCCGTATCAACTGCAATTGAATCTGGACGGCGCCGACAGCCAATTAATGGTCAGCTCCAACCTCAAGGGCGTGGCGGTGGATCTGCCGGCACCGTTCGGCATGGCCGCTGATGTCGGGCGCGACACGGTGTTCCGCATGACCTTGCAAGGGCCGGAGCGGCGTTATTGGGTCAATTACGATCAACTGGCCAATTTCACCTATGCCGCGCCATCGAGCGGTTTTGCTGACGGTCGCGGTGAGTTGTTCCTCGGGGCGGGCGAGGCGGTGTTGCCGGGCGCCAAGGGCTTGCGCATCCGCGGTGTGCTGTCGGAGCTGGACGTCGCGCCGTGGCAGGATCTGGTCAACAAGTACGCCGGGCAGGATCCGGGCGGCAGCGCCAACAAATTGCTCAACAGCGCGGATATCAAAGTCGGCAAGCTGACGGCGTTCGGCACCACGCTGGATCAGGCGTCGGTGCAGCTCAATCGCAAACCTGGCGCGTGGGCGTTGGCCCTCGACAGTCAGCAGGCTAAAGGCACCGCCAGCCTGCCCGACGCCAAGGGCGTGCCGATTGCGGTCAACATGCAATACGTGAAGCTGCCGGCGGCGGATCCGAATGTGCAGACCGACGAGAACGCCCCCGATCCTTTGGCCTCGGTCGATCCGACGAAGATTCCCGCGCTGGATATCACCATCAATCAATTGTTCCAGGGCAAGGATCTGGTCGGTGGCTGGTCGCTGAAAATCCGCCCGACTGCCAAAGGCATTGCCCTGAACAGCCTCGACATGGGCCTCAAAGGCATCCTCTTGCAGGGCAACGGCGGCTGGGAAGGCGCGGCGGGCTCGAGCAACAGCTGGTTCAAAGGGCGGATCAGCGGCAAGAACCTCGCCGATGTGCTCAAGGGCTGGGGTTATGCGCCGAGCGTGACCAGCGAAGATTTCCACATGGACGTCGATGGCCGCTGGCCGGGCTCGCCGGCATGGCTGGCGACCAAGCGCTTCTCCGGTACCCTCGATGCCTCGCTGAACAAAGGTCAGTTCGTTGAAGTGGAGGGCGGCGCGCAGGCGTTGCGCGTGTTCGGTCTGCTCAACTTCAACTCGATTGGTCGTCGCTTGCGCCTGGACTTCTCCGACCTGTTCGGCAAAGGCCTGAGCTACGACCGGGTCAAAGGCCTGTTGGTGGCGACCAACGGTGTTTACGACACCAAGGAGCCGATTCGCCTGACCGGGCCGTCGAGCAATATCGAGCTCAACGGCAAACTGGACATGGTCGCCGAACAGGTAGACGCCAAGTTGATGGTGACCTTGCCGGTGACCAACAACCTGCCGATTGCCGCGCTGATCGTCGGTGCCCCGGCGATTGGCGGTGCTTTGTTCCTGATCGACAAGCTGATCGGCGACCAGGTGGCGCGTTTCGCCAGCGTCAAATACACCGTCAAAGGCCCATGGAAAGAGCCGAAAATCACTTTCGACAAGCCTTTTTGAGTAGCATGATCCTATCACCCGCGTAGGAGCTGCCGAAGGCTGCGATCTTTTGATTTTGTTTTTAACAGCCAGATCAAAAGATCGCAGCCTGCGGCAGCTCCTACAGGTCCGTTGATGTTCAGGAGTGGCCATGTCTTTTGCGGTGATTCAAATGGTCAGCCAGAGTGACGTGCTGGCCAATCTGGCTCAGGCCCGGCGCCTGCTCGAACAGGCTGCCGCCGGGGGCGCGAAGCTTGCGGTGCTGCCGGAAAACTTCGCCGCTATGGGCCGTCGCGACGTCGCTGATATCGGCCGCGCCGAGGCATTGGGCGACGGCCCGATCCTGCCATGGTTGAAACAGACCGCCCGCGACCTCAAGTTATGGATAGTGGCCGGCACATTGCCGTTGCCGCCGGTGGATCAACCGACGGCGAAGGCCAATGCCTGTTCGCTGCTGGTCAACGAACACGGCGAAATCGTTGCACGCTATGACAAGCTGCACCTGTTCGATGTCGATGTCGCCGACAATCGCGGCCGTTACCGCGAATCCGATGACTATGCTTATGGCAGTGGTGTGGTGGTGGCGGACACGCCGGTGGGCAAATTGGGTCTGACCGTTTGTTACGACCTGCGCTTCCCGGAGCTGTACAGCGAATTGCGCGCGGCCGGTGCTGAATTGATTACCGCACCGTCGGCATTTACCGCGGTGACCGGCGCAGCGCATTGGGACGTACTGATTCGCGCGCGGGCCATCGAAACCCAGTGTTATGTGTTGGCGGCAGCGCAGGGCGGAACCCATCCGGGGCCGCGCGAAACGTTTGGCCATGCGGCGATTGTCGACCCGTGGGGCCGCGTGCTGGCGCAACAGGATCAAGGCGAAGCGGTGTTGTTGGCCGAACGCGATAGCAGTGAACAAGCGTCCATCAGGGCGCGGATGCCGGTGACCCGTCATCGGCGGTTTTTCTCGCAGGGCGCACAGCGACCTGCTTCAGAACATGAATTTAAGGCGTAAACCTATGAGCGAGTTGTTGTCCTCAGTCAGTGATCACCTGTTGGCACCGGGCGGCGTGACCATCGAGAGCCTGCAAGGCGTACTCGGCGATCTGGCCGGCCCGGGCATCGATGCCGCCGACCTGTATTTCCAGGGACAGATCTCCGAGTCCTGGGCGCTGGAAGATGGCATCGTCAAGGAAGGCAGCTTCAACCTCGATCAGGGCGTTGGCGTGCGCGCGCAATCCGGTGAGAAAACCGGTTTCGCCTACAGCAACGCGATCACTCTCGAAGCCCTCGGCGCAGCGGCTCGCGCGGCACGTTCGATCTCCCGTGCCGGGCAAAACGGCACGGTGCAGGCGTTCACCAGCCAAGACGTCGCCCAGTTGTACGCGCCGGATAACCCGCTGGAAGTGTTGAGCCGCGCCGAGAAAGTCGAGTTGCTCAAGAGCATCGATGTCGCGACCCGCGCGCTCGACCCGCGTATCCAGCAAGTCAGCGTGAGCATGGCCGGTGTCTGGGAACGGATTCTGGTGGCGTCCACCGACGGTGGTCTGGCGGCCGACGTGCGCCCGCTGGTGCGTTTCAACGTCAGCGTGATCGTTGAGCAGAATGGTCGTCGCGAGCGCGGCGGACATGGCGGCGGCGGGCGTACCGACTACCGTTATTTCCTCGCCGAAGACCGCGCCATGGGCTATGCCCGTGAAGCGTTGCGTCAGGCGCTGGTGAATCTGGAAGCGATCCCTGCGCCGGCCGGTACTTTTCCGGTGGTGTTGGGTTCGGGTTGGTCTGGCGTGCTGTTGCACGAAGCCGTCGGCCACGGTCTGGAAGGCGATTTCAACCGCAAGGGCAGTTCGGCTTACAGCGGGCGCATGGGCGAAATGGTTGCCTCGAAGCTTTGCACCATCGTCGATGACGGCACCTTGAGCGGCCGTCGCGGTTCGTTGAGTGTCGACGACGAAGGCACGCCGACCGAGTGCACCACGCTGATCGAAAACGGCGTGCTCAAGGGTTACATGCAGGACAAGCTCAATGCGCGTCTGATGGGCGTGGCCCGTACCGGTAACGGTCGTCGTGAATCCTACGCACACCTGCCGATGCCGCGTATGACCAACACCTACATGCTCGGTGGCGAAAGCGATCCGGCGGAAATCATCGCGTCGGTGAAGAAGGGCATCTACTGCGCCAACCTCGGCGGCGGTCAGGTCGACATCACCAGCGGCAAGTTTGTGTTCTCCACCAGCGAGGCGTACCTGATCGAAGACGGCAAGATCACCGCGCCGGTCAAAGGCGCGACGTTGATCGGCAACGGCCCTGAGGCGATGAGCCGGGTGTCGATGGTCGGTAACGATCTGGCGCTGGACAGCGGTGTGGGGACGTGCGGCAAGGATGGGCAGTCGGTGCCGGTGGGCGTGGGTCAGCCGACGCTGAAAATCGATGCGATCACCGTCGGTGGCACGGGCGCATAAGAAACGTGTGTAGGAGCTGCCGCAGGCTGCGATCTTTGTTTTTAAAGATCAAAAGATCGTCCGATCGCGGCCCGAGCCTTCGGCAGCTCCTACAGGGATGAGATCAACGCAGGCCGCGTTGAGTCTCGTCCAGCTCACGGATGTACTTGAAGATCTTGCGGCTGGAAGCAGGAGGTTTGTTTTGCGCAACCTCGTGCTGAGCCTGACGGATCAGGGAACGCAATTGCTGGCGATCGGCGTCCGGGTACTCGACGACGAATTTTTCCAGCACGGCATCGTCGCCCGCGATCAGGCGATCGCGCCAGCGTTCCAGGTTATGGAAACGCTCGTTGTATTGGCGAGTGGAGGCATCGAGTTGATCGAGCAAGGTCAGAATCGCGTCAGTGTCCTGGTCGCGCATCAGTTTGCCGATGAACTGCAAATGCCGTTTCCGCGCGATATTCGCGGTGTGCTTGGGCGCATCGGCCAAGGCCCGGCGCATGGCGTCGGTCAGTGGCAGTTTTGCGATCAAGTCAGGCTTGAGTGTTGTAAGGCGCTCGCCAAGGTCAACCAGAGCATGCAGCTCGCGTTTGACCTGAGATTTGCTTTTTTCTCCCGTATCGAGGGAGTCGTCGTAAGAATCAACCATGGTGGCAGTCCGCAAAGAAACGCCGCCATGATAACCAGTCGGGGGCCGCGTGTCCGGCCCGGTCGCTCGATGGCCCCAGCCGAAAGCAGAATTTGAGTGGAGATGAGCATGAGTGCAGTTGAAAGCGTCGGCCCGCAGGCATTGCCGGCACTGCAGGAACAGGTCGAGCAGATCATCGCCGAAGCCAAACGTCAGGGCGCCAGTGCCTGTGAAGTCGCGGTGTCGCTGGAGCAAGGCCTGTCCACGTCCGTGCGTCAGCGCGAAGTCGAAACAGTCGAATTCAACCGCGATCAGGGGTTTGGCATCACCCTGTACGTCGGTCAGCGCAAAGGCTCGGCCAGCACGTCAGCCACCGGGCCTGAAGCGATTCGCGAAACCGTCGCGGCGGCGCTGGCGATTGCCAAGCACACCTCTGAAGACGAAGCCTCTGGCCTGGCCGATGCCGCGCTGATGGCCAAGGATCTGAAGGATTTCGACCTGTTCCACGAATGGGACATCACCCCGGAGCAAGCGATCGAGAAGGCGTTGATCTGCGAAGCGGCGGCGTTCGATGCCGATGCGCGGATCAAAAATGCCGATGGCACCACCCTCAGCACCCACCAAGGCTGCCGCGTTTACGGCAACAGCCACGGTTTTATTGGTGGTTACGCGTCGACCCGACACAGCCTGAGCTGCGTGATGATCGCTGAGGCCGACGGCCAGATGCAGCGCGATTATTGGTATGACGTCAGCCGTCAGGGCAGTTTGCTGGCGGATCCGGTGAGCATTGGTCAGCGCGCTGCGCAACGGGCGGCGAGCCGTTTGGGCGCGCGTCCGGTGCCAACCTGTGAAGTGCCGGTGCTGTTCTCCGCCGAACTGGCCGGTGGCTTGTTCGGCAGTTTCCTCTCGGCGATTTCCGGCGGCAGCCTGTATCGCAAATCGTCGTTCCTCGAAGGCACGCTGGGGCAGAAGCTGTTCCCGGAATGGCTGACCATCGATGAGCGTCCACACCTGATGCGCGCCATGGGCAGTTCGGCCTATGACGGCGATGGTCTGGCGACGTACGCCAAACCGTTCGTCGAAAAGGGCGAATTGGTCTCGTACATCCTCGGCACGTATTCCGGGCGCAAACTCGGCATGCCGAGCACCGCTAACGCCGGCGGCGTGCACAACCTGTTCGTCACCCATGGTGACGAAGACCAGGCGGCGCTGTTGAAGCGTATGGGCCGTGGGCTGTTGGTCACCGAATTGATGGGACATGGCTTGAACATGGTCACCGGCGACTATTCGCGCGGCGCGGCGGGTTTCTGGGTCGAGAACGGCGAAATCCAGTTCGCGGTGCAGGAAGTGACCATCGCCGGCAACATGCGTGACATGTTCAAGCAGATCGTCGCGGTCGGTAACGACCTGGAACTGCGCAGCAACATTCGCACGGGTTCGGTGTTGATCGAACGGATGACCGTCGCGGGCAGCTAAACCGCAACCGTTACAAAAAAGGCGCGCCATCCACCCGGATGGCGCGCCTTTTTCATGCCTGCAACAAAGCCCTTGTAGGAGCAGAGCTTGCTCGCGAAGGCGGCATGTCAGTCGACATCAATATTGGCTGAGCCGACGCTTTCGCGAGCAAGCTCTGCTCCTACAGAAAAGCATCCTCTTGTTTTGGTTCTCATTATCATCTAATAATAAATCTCATTATCGGATGGGCCCCGGATCATGAGTTCTGCCTTGCACGAGCAGCCGTACCTCGAAAGCTGGCGATGGATGAGTCGCCAGATCCGTTGCGCGATGGATCCTGACGAACCGCGCCTGATCGAACACTACCTCGCCGAAGGCCGGTACCTGTCTTGTTGCACCGCGACCTCACCCTGGACGGTCGCCGAAACCTCCTTCCGTTTGCTGCTCGACACCGCCATGGACATCGCGTTGCCGTGGCACTGGCGCAGCCTCTGTCTCGATCAAGCCTGGCGCCCGTTGCGTGAAATGGAGCGCCTGTCGCTGTGCAAATGCCGTCTCAAGCGCTGGCAACGCTACACCTGGCAGCTCGCCACCTGCGAACTGCTTCCCTCGATTCCTCTTATTGAACTGGTGCAAGGATTTTCAGATGACCAAGACACGTATTGAGCGCGACAGCATGGGCGAACTGCAGGTGCCGGTGGACGCTCTCTACGGCGCGCAGACCCAGCGCGCAGTGGATAACTTCCCGATCAGCGGCAAACCGATGCCGACGCAATTCATTCGCGCGCTGATCCTCGCCAAAGCCGCCGCCGCCCGCGCCAACGTTGAGTTGAACCAGATCAGCGCCGCTCAAGGCAAAGCCATCAGCGACGCCGCCCAAGGTTTGCTTGAAGGCGATTTCATGCAGCATTTTCCGGTGGATATTTTCCAGACCGGCTCCGGCACCAGCTCGAACATGAACGCCAATGAAGTGATCGCCACCCTGGCCAGTCGCCTGCTCGGCGAGCCGGTCAACGCCAACGATCACGTCAACTGCGGCCAGAGCAGCAACGACATCATCCCGACCACCATCCACGTCAGCGCCGCGCTGGCTCTGCACGAACAACTGCTGCCAGCGCTGCTGCACCTGGTGCAAGTGATCGAACACAAAGCCGGGCAAGTGCATCACCACGTTAAAACCGGTCGCACGCATTTGATGGACGCGATGCCGGTACGCATGAGCCAGGTGCTCAACGGCTGGGCGCAGCAGCTCAAGGCCAACATCGCTCATCTGCAGGATCTGTTGCCGAGCCTGCAATCGCTGGCGCAGGGCGGCACAGCGGTCGGCACCGGGATCAACGCACATCCTGAGTTCGCCGCGCGTTTCAGCCGTCAGTTGAGCCAATTGACCGACGTGCAATTCACCCCGGGCAAAGACTTGTTCGCGTTGATCGGTTCGCAAGACACCGCCGTCGCCGTCTCCGGCCAACTCAAAGCCATCGCTGTGTCGCTGATGAAAATCGCCAACGACCTGCGCTGGATGAACTCCGGCCCGCTCGCCGGCCTTGGTGAAATCGAGCTGGAAGCCCTGCAACCGGGCTCGTCGATCATGCCGGGCAAGGTCAATCCGGTGATTCCGGAAGCCACCGCCATGGTTGCCGCACAAGTGATCGGCAACGATTCGGTGATAACCATCGCCGGCCAGTCGGGCAACTTCGAATTGAACGTGATGCTGCCGATCATCGCGCAGAACCTGTTGAGCAGCATCGAATTGCTGGCCAATTCCAGCCGCCTGCTCGGCGACAAAGCCATCGCCAGCTTCAAGGTCAACGAATCGCGCTTGAAAGAAGCGTTGTCGCGCAACCCTATTCTGGTCACCGCACTCAACCCGATCATCGGTTACCAGAAAGCCGCCGAAATCGCCAAGCAGGCCTACAAAGAAGGCCGCCCGGTGATCGACGTCGCCCTGGAACACACCGATCTGTCACGCAGCCAACTGGAAGAGTTACTCAATCCCGAGAAACTCACCGCCGGCGGCGTGTAAACCCCGCAACCGCTTTGGAGGCTCACCATGGAGCACTGGAAACGCACGATCGAACGGGCCAATCGCTGCTTCATGCTGGGCGAACTGATCGACGCCCGTGAGGCTTACCTGCAAGCCCTGGCCCTGGCGCAAGTGTTGTTCGAACGCTGGGCGGACGCCGACGAAGCGGTGGCGGCTTGCGTCATCTCGCACCACAACCTCGCGGATTTGCACCTGCGCCTGAATCAGCCGGAGGAGAGCGCCGAATACCTCTGCGCCATCCATCAACGGCTGTTGCAAACCATGCAGGACGAACGCCAGCGCCTGGCATTGCGTGAAGCGGCGCTGCGCCAGAGCAGCAAAACCTACGTCGAGCTACTGAATTTCATCAGCGAACACGGCGAGTACCCGCGCACTCAACGCCTGCTGCATCCGGATACCGGCAATGCGCGCCGCGCGCCTGCCCCACATCACCATGGAGTCCATTGAAATGGCTTTTACCTTGCCCGCTTTGCCTTACGCCTACGATGCCTTGGAACCGCATATCGATGCGCAGACCATGGAGATTCACTACACCAAACATCACCAGACTTACATCAACAACCTCAACGCCGCGGTAGAAGGCACTGAATACGCCGAGTGGCCGGTGGAAAAACTGGTCGCCAGCGTTAAGGATCTGCCGGAAAAACTTCGCGCGGCGGTGATCAATCAGGGCGGCGGTCACGCCAACCACTCGCTGTTCTGGGAAGTGATGGTGCCAAGCGGTGGCGGTAAACCGGATGGCGCGCTGGCCAAGGCGATTGATGAGCAATTGGGTGGCCTCGACAGTTTCAAGGAAGCCTTCACTAAAGCCGCACTGACCCGTTTCGGTAGCGGCTGGGCCTGGCTCAGCGTGACCCCGGAGAAAAAACTGATCGTGGAAAGCAGCGGCAACCAGGACAGCCCGTTGATGAACGGCAACACGCCGATTCTCGGTCTCGACGTCTGGGAACACGCCTACTACCTGCGCTATCAGAACCGTCGCCCGGAATACATCAACGCGTTCTACAACGTGATCAATTGGCCGGAAGTTGCTGCGCGCTATCAGGCCGCACTGGTTTAAGTCATCTATAAAAACAATCCAAGGCTGACTATGGGCACTGAAACACTGGCGATCGGAAGTGGGCGTATGTTTCGTTACGCAGTGGGATCGCTATTGCTGTTGGCGGGCATGACCTTGCTGGTTGCCCACGGGCTGGCATGGCTGAATCTGGAACCGAGGCTATTACGGGCGTTGCAGGGCGGTGCGATCTGCGCGCTCGGCACGGCGCTTGGCGCGGTGCCGGTGCTGGTGATTCGGCGCATGCCCCAAGCACTGAGCGATACGTTGCTGGGATTTGGTGCCGGGGTGATGCTGGCGGCGACCGCGTTTTCGCTGATCGTGCCGGGCATCGCCGCTGCTGAAAGCCTGGGCCTGACGCCGTGGGGCGCCAGTGGCCTGATCTGTTTTGGCATCATGCTCGGTGCGTTCGGGTTGTATCTGGTTGATCTCAAAGTCTCAGGCGCGTCGCCGGAAATGCTCGTCGGCACTGTCGATCGCCCAGTGATTCCGCCACGGATCTGGTTGTTCGTGTTCGCCATCATTGCCCATAACATCCCTGAAGGCATGGCCGTCGGTGTGTCTGCCGGTGGCGGCATGCCGGACGCGGACAGCCTGGCCATGGGCATCGCTTTGCAGGATGTGCCGGAAGGTCTGGTGATTGCGTTGGTATTGGCCGGGGCGGGGATGTCGCGGGTCAAAGCGTTTTTGATCGGGGCGGCGTCTGGACTGGTCGAACCGGTGTTTGCGCTGTTGTGCGCGTGGTTGGTCAGTCTTGCGCAGGTGTTGTTGCCGTTAGGGTTGGCGCTGGCGGCGGGGGCGATGCTGCTGGTGGTGACCCACGAAGTGATCCCCGAGTCGCGACGCAATGGTCATGACAAACTGGCCAGTCTTGGTTTGTTGAGCGGGTTTTGTTTGATGATGGTGATGGATACGGCGTTGGGTTGAAGATCAAAAGATCGCAGCCTGCGGTAGCTCCTACAGGGATTATGTGCGCCGCGGGTAACCGTAATTGCCCCTTCCAATGTAGGAGCTGCCGAAGGCTGCGATCTTTTGACTTTTGCTCTCAGCCACCTTCATCGAAGTAGTTGTTGATCAACGCCACCAGCGCATCCAGCGCTTCCTGATCTTTCTCGCCTTCAGTACTCAGATAGATCTTGGTGCCCTTGCCAGCCGCCAGCATCATCATCGCCATGATGCTTTTGCCATCAACCGTGGTCTCTGGTGTGCGACCCACTCTGATCGTGCAATCCGGATACTGCCCGGCCACGCCAACGAACTTGGCCGATGCGCGGGCATGCAGGCCCAGTTTGTTGATGATTTCGATTTCCAGAGCAGGCATCGCGGTGTGAATCCTTTAAGTGAGGTCGCGGTGGCGAACCTGGACGTTCTTCAGGGTTTTCTGCAGGGCCTGACCCAGACGTTCGGTCAGGTAGACGGAGCGGTGATGCCCGCCGGTGCAGCCAATGGCAATCGTGACGTAGGCGCGGTTGCTCGCTGCGAAACGCGGCAGCCATTTGTGCAGGTAGGTGAAGATGTCCTGAAACATTTCTTCGACGTCAGGTTGTGCCGCCAGATACTCGGCCACCGGCGCATCGAGCCCTGATTGCGCGCGCAGTTCCGGCTTCCAGTACGGGTTGGGCAGGCAGCGCACATCAAACACCAGATCGGCATCCACCGGCATACCGCGCTTGAAGCCGAATGACTCAACCAGATACGCCGTACCCGGCTCCGGCTGATTCAGCAGGCGCAGCTTGATCGTGTCGCGCAACTGGTACAGGTTCAGATTGGTGGTATTGATCTTCAGATCAGCCAGATCGGCGATCGGACCGAGCAGGGCGGTTTCATCGTGGATGGCCTCGGCCAGCGAGCGGTTGGCATTGCTCAGCGGGTGGCGGCGGCGGGTTTCCGAGAAACGCTTGAGCAGGGTTTCCTCGTCGGCATCCAGGTACAACACATCGCATTGAATGTGCCGGCTACGGACGACTTCGAGCAATTCGGGAAAGCGTGATAAATGGCTCGGCAAGTTGCGCGCATCAATCGACACGGCGACCAGCGGTTGCGCCAGTTCGGTGTGAATCAGCGCGCGTTCGGCCAGTTCCGGCAGCAAACCCGCCGGCAAGTTGTCGATGCAGTAGTAACCGTTGTCCTCAAGGACATCCAGTGCGGTGCTTTTACCCGAGCCGGAACGGCCACTGACGATGATCAAACGCATGATTACTGCCCGTTTTGCTCGTCCAGTACGACCTGGTACAAGGCTTCGTTGCTCGGAGCGCTGCGCAGTTTATCGCGCACATCCTTGCGATCCAGCATGCTGGCGATCTGGCGCAGTAATTCCAGGTGCGCATCGGTGGCGGCTTCCGGGACCAGCAGAACAAACAGCAGGTCAACCGGCGCGCCGTCGATGGCGTCGAAATCGATAGGGGCTTGAAGGTGCATCAACGCGCTGATTGGCGTTACACAACCTTTCAGGCGGCAATGGGGAATGGCGATGCCGTTGCCAAAACCGGTCGAGCCGAGTTTTTCACGGGCAATCAGAGCCTCGAAGACATCTTGCATCTCCAGATCCGGCACTTCGCGGGCGATCAGGTTGGCAATTTGTTCGAGGGCTTTCTTTTTACTGCCGCCCGGCACGTTCACGAGGGAACGGCCGGGGGTCAGGATACTTTCAAGTCGGATCATGGAATGGGGGGTTATCGACCGGTCGCGCCCTGGAGGAGGCTCTGGGTCTTTTCCTTATGCTTTTTGAGTTGGCGATCCAGCTTGTCGGTCAGTGAGTCGATCGCAGCATACATATCAGTATCTTCTGCGTTGGCGACCACTTCGCTGCCGGGAATATGCAAGGTGGCTTCGATTTTCTGCTTCAGCTTTTCGACACACATCGTGACTTGCACGTTGGTGATCTTGTCGAAATGTCGCTCCAGTCGTTGGAGTTTTTCCTCGATGTAGGAACGCAGAGGTTGGGTCACTTCCAGTTGGTGTCCACTGATGTTGACTTGCATACAGCTTCTCCTTCGTTGCCAGTGCATAAAGCGGCAGGCCGGATAGCCTGCCACTGGAACGCTGTAACGTGGCTTACATCAACCGCTTGCGTTCGCTCGAAGGCGCGATCCCGAGGGATTCGGGGTCCGTGGCGCC
>NZ_JBIVJB010000089.1:0-19123 GCF_044750025.1 Pseudomonas sp. NPDC088885
CTTGCCCGGCCAGCGAATAGATCGAACCGAGGCACACCAGCGGCACCGCCAGGGTGCCGCGTTGGCTTTGTACATCAGCCGGGCTGTCGATGGAGATTTGTCCATAATGCTCATCAACGATGGAATAGACCAGTGCAAGGCCCAGACCGGTGCCTTCGCCAGGATCCTTGGTGGTGAAGAAGGGTTCGAACAATCTGTCCATGATGTTCTTCGGAATACCGCTGCCTTCGTCTTCGACGATCAGATCGACCGTGTGTTCGCCGGCTTCGCTTTTCACCCGTACCGCACTGTGCGGCGGCGAGGCGTCGCGGGCGTTTGAAAGCAGATTGATCAACACCTGCGCGAGCCGCTGCGGATCGCCTTCGACCCAGTGATCCGGATCGCACAGGTTGTAGAACTGAACTTCGAAATTGCGTCGGTTCAGCGCCAGCAGGCCAATCGCGTCCTGCGCCACTTCCGCCAGACAAACCGGCTCGTCGCTGTGTTGATGGCTGCCGGCATGGGCGAAACTCATCAACGACTGGACGATGCGCGATATGCGTTTGGTCTGTTCGAGAATCTGCCCGCTGATTTCCGTCAGTTCGTCGTCTTCTTCGCGCTCCTCGCGCAGGTTTTGCGCCAGACAGGCGATGCCGGTGACCGGGTTGCCGATTTCGTGGGCCACACCTGCTGCGAGGCGACCGATGCTCGCCAGACGTTCGGAGTGGACCAGTTTGTCTTCGAGCATCTGCGTTTCGGTCAAATCCTCGACCAGTAACACCAGACCGCTGTTACCCGGAGCAAGCGGTTCATCGATGGCCGCTTTGTGCAGGTTCAGCCAGCGGGTCTGGCCGTCGAGGGCCAGATGCTGTTTGTGCAAATGCTCGTCGGGCAGATTGATGAAGCCTTGCAACAATTCTTTCCATGGCTCGCCGATGGTGCTCAGGCGGGAACCGACCACGCGTTGCGCGGCAATCCCGGTGAGTTCTTCCATGGCCTTGTTCCACATCAGGATCTCTTGATCCTTGGCCAGCGAACAGACGCCCATCGGCAACTCCTGCAAGGTCTGCCGGTGGTAACGGCGCAAGGCATCAAGTTCGGCGGCTAAACCTGTAAGGCGCGAGTGGTAATCCTCTAGACGGCTTTCAATAAAGTGGATGTCTTCGGTGACATAGTTTTCGCCGCCCGCCTTGTAAGGCAGGAAGGTTTCGACCATGTCCTGCGCCACGCTCGGGCCCATCAGGCCGGAAAGGTTGGCCTCGATACGGTCACGCAAACGGCGCAAGGCGTATGGGCGACGTTCATCGAACGGCAGATAAAGGTCACGCAACGCTTGTTCGACTTCTTTCTGCGCAGCCTTGGCGCCCAGCGGTTTCGCCAGTTGCGTGGCGAATTCTTGCGGCGATGCGGCATGCAATTCGCGGCGTTGCGGACGCCGGACGTTATCCACAGCGCAGGCTTCGGCGGCGCTGGCTTCTTCGGGGCTGGCGTTGGTGAACAGCGAGATCAGCGTAAACATCAACACGTTGGCCGCCAGCGAGGCAATCGCGGCCATGTGCCAACTGGTGTCGTCGAGCACGTAAATCATGTTCAGCAGCGGGATGTAGAAACCCTGCAGATTGCCGACCAGCGGCAACAGCATGGTCACCACCCAGACCAGAATCCCCGCCAACAGGCCGGCAATAAAGCCACGGCGATTGGCGGTCGGCCAATACAGCACAGACAGCACGCCCGGGAGGAATTGCAGGGTCGCGACGAAGGCAACAATGCCAAGGTTGGCCAGATCCTGCTCGGCGCCGAGCATCAGGTAGAAACCGAATCCGGCCATGATGATCGCGACGATCAGCGCGCGGCGCGTCCACTTCAACCAACGATAGATATTGCCTTCGGCCGGCGGTTGATAAAGCGGCAGCACCAGATGGTTCAGCGCCATGCCCGACAGCGCGAGCGTGGTGACGATGATCAGCCCGCTGGCCGCTGATAAACCACCGACGTAAGCGAGCAACGCCAGCGGCTTGCTGTTGGCGGCGATGCCGATGCCGAGGGTGAAATATTCCGGATTGGTCGTCGCGCCCAGTTTCAGACCGGCCCACAAAATCAGCGGTACCGCCAGGCTCATCAACAGCAGGAACAGCGGCAAACCCCAGCTCGCACTGACCAGCGAGCGTGGATTGAGGTTTTCGGTAAACGTCATGTGATACATGTGCGGCATCACGATCGCCGAAGCGAAGAACACCAGCAACAGCGTGCGCCACGGGCCCTCCTGCAATGGCGTGTGCAGCGCGGCGAGGGCGGTCTGGTTTTGCAGCAGCCACACCTCAAGTTGTTGCGGGCCGTCGAACACGCCGTACAGCGCATACAAACCGACGCCGCCGAGGGCAACCAGTTTGATCACCGATTCAAAGGCAATCGCGAACACCAGCCCTTCGTGTTTCTCTCGGGTGGCGATGTGGCGGGAGCCGAAGAAAATCGTGAACAGGATGATCAGCGCACAAAACGCCAGCGCTACGCGGCTCTGCACCGGCTCGCCAGTGAGGATGCCAATGGAATCGGCGACCGCTTGAATCTGCAACGCCAGCAACGGCAACACGCCAATCAGCATGAAGATCGTGGTCAGCGCACCGGCCCAGGTGCTGCGAAAGCGAAAGGCAAACAGATCCGCCAGCGACGACAGTTGATAGGTGCGGGTGATTTTCAGGATCGGATAGAGCAGCACCGGCGCCAGCAGAAACGCGCCGGACACGCCGAGGTAACTGGAGAGAAAGCCGTAGCCGTACTGATACGCCAGGCCGACCGTGCCGTAGAACGCCCACGCACTGGCGTAAACCCCCAGCGACAAGGTGTACGTCAGCGGGTGGCGAATGATCGCGCGCGGGATCATGCCCCGTTCGCTGACCCAGGCAACGCCGAACAGCACCGCCAGGTACGCGGCGCTGATCAGGATCATCTGGGTCAGGCTAAAGCTCATCGGCATCTTTTTGGCTCTGCAGGATGAAGGTCACAACAATCAGGATCAGCCAAAGCAGATAGGGGCGATACCAGGCGCCCGTAGCGTCGATCCACCAATCCATGATGGCGGGGGAAAACAGGTAGATCCCCACGACTAAAAGCAGGACCAAGCGATAGATGTACATCCCGGCCTCTCTTTTTTTATGCGCGTGCCCGAAAACGTGCGGCGATGGTAACGGATGGGCGCGCGACTGCAAGTGTCGTCATAGCAGTTGCGCTTCGGGCAGGGTCAGTGTGCGCGGGATCTTCGTCGCATCCCAATGCTTGCTGCCCCAACTGAGCAATTCTTGCGGCGAGGCGTGGGCCAGTTCGGCGCCGGGATTTTGCCCCAAAGCACGCAGGGCCCGCAGCAGCAATGGCGTGGCCTGATCTGCTTCAAGCGGTGGTGAGCGATAGGACTTGCCGAGCTTGTTGCCGTCCGGTTGGGTAATCAGCGGCAGGTGCAGGTAACGCGGTTGGCGCAGGCCCAACAGTTCTTGCAGGTAGAGCTGGCGCGGTGTCGAGTCGAGCAGATCGGCACCACGGACGATGTCGGTGATGCCTTGCCACGCATCATCGAGCACCACGGCTAGTTGATAGGCGTAGAGGCCGTCACGGCGGCGGATGACGAAATCGCCGACGTCGCGGCCTAGGTGCTGGCGGTACTCGCCCTGCACACGGTCGATGAAGTGGTATTCCAGCTCCGGCACGCGCAGGCGGATCGCTGCGTCTTGTTGATCATGGCCAGCGTTACGGCACAGGCCCGGATAAATGCCGTTGTACGCTTCGAGCTGTTTGCGCGAGCAGGTGCAGGCGTAGGCCAGACCGTGATTGAACAGGCTGTTGAGCACGTCGGCGTAGGCGTCATGTCGATCACTCTGGCGCACCATGTCGCCGTCCCACTCGAAACCGTAGCTTTCCAGCGCCTTGAGAATCGCGCTCTGCGCACCGGGTTCTTCACGCGGCGGATCGAGATCTTCCATGCGCACCAGCCAGCGACCGCCGACTGAACGGGCATCGAGGTAAGAGGCGAGGGCGGCTACCAGCGAGCCGAAGTGCAAATGGCCACTGGGGGTCGGGGCGAAGCGGCCGATGTAGGCAGGGGATTTTTTGGCAGTCATGGAAACGAAGCTACTTTTCAGGCTATACGCCGGTCAACCTGTGGGAGCGAGCCTGCTCGCGATAGCGGTGTGACATTCAACACCGATATTGACTGACCCACCGCTATCGCGAGCAGGCTCACTCCTACAAAAGGCAAAGGCAAAGGCAAAGGCAAAAGACAAAAGACAGAAACAAAAACGGAGCGTTCGCACGCTCCGTTCTTCGTTCAGGTCGAGATTACTTGCCGACCTGCTTTTCCTTGATTTCCGCCAGGGTCTTGCAGTCGACACACATGTCGGCTGTCGGGCGTGCTTCGAGGCGCTTCACACCAATCTCGACGCCGCACGAATCACACCAGCCGTACTCTTCGTCTTCGATCAGTTGCAGCGTCTTGTCGATCTTCTTGATCAACTTGCGCTCGCGGTCGCGGGCGCGCAGCTCAAGAGCGAACTCTTCTTCCTGGCTGGCACGGTCGGCCGGATCCGGGAAATTCGCAGCTTCGTCTTTCATGTGATCAACAGTGCGGTCGACTTCCTGCATCAACTCCTGTTTCCACTTGTTCAGAACCTTGGTGAAGTGCGCGCGCATCGGGGCGCCCATGTACTCTTCACCTTTCGCCGGAACGTAAGGTTCGAAACCGCTGATCGTGGTTTGCTGCTGTTGCTTTGCTTGGGTGGGCATGAAATGGACCGCCTCTACTCTTGTAATCCATTGCGCAGGATTGCTCCATCACCGACACCTGCCGGCCCTGCGGCTGCAAGCGGGCGAACTTACCAGATCAATTCGGCCCGCGCTACTCCCGGATGTCGAGGCCCCGGCGGGTGGCGCTTGTAAAAGTCAGGCAAGCTGTGTCTGGCGGTGGTGGAGACCTGTTCAATCACTGATTTTAGTCAATCCTGGAGCGTACGCTCGTATCGTTACAGTCCAGCGTTCTTGAGGCTGTGACCGCTGCGGGTTCTCGCTCGTTCCGGCAGATGGGTAGAATCGTCTCTTTTTTTCCGTTGAAGGAAAGGCCCAATGGCTCAGCCCTACAGTGCGCGCAGTCGTGCGATCGAACCGTTCCATGTCATGGCGTTGCTGGCGCGGGCCAATGAGTTGCAGGCGGAAGGCCACGACGTGATCCATCTGGAGATCGGCGAACCGGACTTCACCACGGCCGAGCCGATCATTCGCGCAGGGCAGGCGGCGCTAACTGCCGGGAAAACCCGTTACACCGCCGCGCGCGGCATTCCTGAGCTGCGCGAGGCGATCGCCGGGTTCTATCAATCGCGTTATGGCTTGAACATCGATCCACGGCGGATTCTGATCACGCCGGGCGGTTCCGGGGCGTTACTGCTCGCCAGTGCGTTGCTGGTCGATCCCGGGAAACACTGGCTGTTGGCGGATCCGGGTTACCCGTGCAACCGCCACTTTCTGCGTCTGGTCGAGGGCGCGGCGCAGTTGGTGCCGGTCGGGCCTGACGTGCGTTATCAACTGACCCCGGATCTGGTCGAGCGTCATTGGGATCACGACAGCGTTGGCGCACTGGTCGCCTCACCGGCCAATCCGACTGGCACCATCCTGACCCGCGATGAGCTGGCCGGGTTATCCACAGCCATCAAGGCCAGACACGGGCATCTGGTGGTGGACGAGATCTACCACGGCCTGACCTACGGCACCGATGCGGCGAGCGTGCTGGAAGTCGATGACAGTGCTTTCGTGCTGAACAGTTTCTCGAAATATTTCGGCATGACCGGTTGGCGCCTCGGCTGGCTGGTGGCGCCAGAGGCGGCGGTCAGTGATCTGGAAAAGCTCGCACAGAACCTCTACATCAGCGCACCAAGCATGGCGCAATACGCGGCGCTCGCCTGTTTTGAGCCGGACACTATCGCGATTCTGGAGGAGCGCCGCGCCGAATTCGGCCGTCGTCGCGATTTCCTCCTGCCGGCCTTGCGTGAGCTGGGTTTCAACATCGCCGTGGAGCCTGAAGGCGCGTTCTATTTGTACGCCGATATCAGCCAGTTCGGCGGTGATGCCTTCGCGTTCTGCCGACATTTCCTCGAAACCGAGCACGTCGCTTTTACGCCAGGACTGGATTTCGGTCGCTATCAGGCCAGTCATCATGTGCGTTTTGCCTACACGCAAAACCTCCCTCGCCTACAAGAAGCGGTGGAACGCATCGCGCGTGGCTTGAAGAGTTGGCAAGGCTGATGCGCTTTTATCCAGAGCTTGAAGAAGCGCGACTGATCCGTCGTTACAAACGTTTTCTTGCCGATATCGAAACGGTTAACGGTGAGTTACTGACCATTCACTGCCCGAACACCGGTTCGATGCTCAATTGTCAGGTCGAGGGCGGGCAGGTCTGGTTCAGCCGCTCCAATGACCCCAAACGCAAGTTGCCCGGCACCTGGGAAATCGGCGAAACCCCGCAGGGGCGCCTGTTTTGCGTGAACACCGCGCGAGCCAACGTTTTGGTCGAGGAAGCCTTGCAAGCGGGCGTCATCACCGAGCTAAACGGCTTTACCGCGTTGAAGCGTGAAGTCGCTTATGGTCAGGAAAAAAGTCGCATCGATTTTCGCCTCGAATACCCGAGCGGCCCGGCTTACGTGGAAGTGAAAAGTGTCACGCTGGGTTTCGACGGTACGCCGGTGGCAGCGTTTCCGGATGCGGTGACCCAGCGCGGCGCCAAGCATCTGCGGGAGCTGGCGCATCTGGCGCGGGACGGAATTCGCGCGGTGCAGTTGTATTGCGTCAATCTCAGCGGGATCGAGGCGGTGCGCCCGGCCAGGGAAATTGATTCAGCGTATGCCGAAGCGCTGCATGAAGCGGTCGCGTGTGGCGTCGAGGTGCTGGCGTACGGCGTGCGCTTGAGCCATGAAGAGATGGTCATCGACCGGCGCCTCGATGTGCTGCTCAACGGTTAAACATCGATCCACAGGCCTTGCGCGTCTTCGCGGCAAGGGATGGCGGTGAGTGATTGCCCGGCGCAAGGCCCGGCCACGCATTCACCGTCCTCGATCAGAAACAGTGCGCCGTGGGTAGCGCACTGAATCAGGCTGTTGCTCGGGTCGAGAAACTGGTCGGGTTGCCATTCCAGCCCCACGCCCCGGTGCGGGCAGCGATTCAGGTAGACGTAGGCCTGGCCGCTGCGGCGCACGGCGAACAGCTTGTTGCCGTCGATCTCGAAACCACGGCTTTTCGCTTCGGCCAGCTCGGCGCCTGCGCAGAGAAACTTCATGACTATCCTCTAGTGTTTGCTCGTGTCCGGATATGTCCGAGCTTGACGTTTAAATGCAAACAATTATCAAATGACGGCCTTCGTCCGCAGGGCGGCTGGCAGATGCCGAGGATACTTGGCCTGTCGTCCCGATGCCCGGGAAAACCACGTTCAAGGAAGCTGTGTATGCGCCTGAGTACCCGCGTTGCTGTGCTGTGTGTCGGACTTTTCGTCAGCCACCAGGCTGCAGCGGCTGAGTTGCCGCAACGTTGGGTGAGTGCCGGCGGCGCGCTGTCGGAGTGGGTTTCGGCCTTGGGCGGCGAGGCGAAACTGGTCGGCGTCGATACCACCAGTCAGCATCCGGAATCTTTGAAAGCGCTGCCGAGCATCGGCTATCAGCGCAGCCTTTCCGCCGAGGGCATTCTCAGTTTGCGCCCGGACATTCTGATCGGCACCGAAGAAATGGGCCCGCCGCCGGTACTGTCGCAAGTCAAAGCGGCCAAGGTGCAGGTGGAATTGTTCTCGGCGCAGCCCGATCTGCCGACGGTTGAGAAAAACGTTACCCGTCTCGGTCAATTACTCGGTGCTGAAGCTGAGGCCAAACAACTGCTGGCAAGTTATCAACAGCAACTCGACGCACAAAAAGTGCGGGTTGCCGGCGCGCAGTCGAAACAGAAAGCCCCGGGCGTGCTGCTGTTGCTCGGGCATGCCGGTGGCAAACCGTTGATCGCCGGCAAAGACACCGCCGCCGACTGGCTGCTGCAACAGGCGGGTGGGCATAACCTCGCGACGCACACCGGTTACAAACCGTTCTCGGTGGAATCCCTTGCCAGTCTTGATCCGGAAGTCCTGGTATTCGCCGACCGTGCCTTGACCGGCGACGCGGCGAAAGTGGCGCTGTTCAAGGAAAACCCGATTCTCAATTCAAGCCGCGCGGCGAAAACCGGGCGGGTGCTGGAGCTGGATCCGACGCTGTTGGTCGGCGGCCTCGGCCCACGTTTGCCGGCGGCGTTGAAAACCCTGTCTGACGGTTTCTACCCGGCCAAGAGCGGCCAATGACCACACTGGTCAAACCCCGTGGCTTATTTATCGGCCTGACCCTCCTGTGTTTGCTGGCGATCTGGCTATCGTTGGCATTGGGGCCGGTCAGCCTGCCGCTGTTCGATACGCTGCGTGCGGCGTTGCGCCTGATCGGTGTGCCGCTGGCGCCGGACGGGCTGGAGCAGGCTGAGCTGATTCTCGGGCAGATTCGTCTGCCGCGAACCTTGCTTGGTCTGGCGGTCGGCGGTGTGTTGGCGTTGTCCGGCGTCGCGATGCAGGGTTTGTTTCGCAATCCGCTGGCGGATCCGGGGCTGGTCGGTGTTTCCAGTGGCGCGGCGTTGGGCGCGGCGATTGCGATTGTCGGTGGTTCGTTTTTTGGCGGCATGCCGGAGTGGTTCGGGCCTTACCTGTTGTCGGTGTGCGCGTTTCTCGGCGGCCTCGGTGTGACGGCGCTGGTGTACCGACTCGGTCGCCGTAATGGCCAGACCAATGTCGCCACCATGCTGCTGGCCGGTATTGCACTGACCGCACTGGCCAGTTCGGCGGTTGGACTGTTTACGTATCTGGCGGACGACGCGACTCTGCGCACGCTGACATTCTGGAATCTGGGCAGCCTCAATGGTGCGAGTTACGCGCGGTTGTGGCCGTTGCTGATCATCAGTGCCGGTGTCGCCTTGTGGCTGCCGCGTCGGGCGAGGGCGTTGAACGCGTTATTGCTCGGCGAGTCGGAAGCCGGGCATTTGGGTATCGATGTCGAGAAGCTCAAGCGTGAGTTGGTGTTCTGCACGGCGCTGGGTGTTGGCGCGGCGGTGGCGGCGGCCGGGATGATCGGTTTTGTCGGACTGGTGGTGCCGCATCTGGTGCGCTTGCTGGCGGGGCCGGATCATCGGGTGTTGTTGCCGGCGTCGGTGCTGGCGGGGGCGAGCCTGTTGTTGCTCGCCGATCTGGTGGCGCGGCTGGCGCTGGCGCCGGCGGAATTGCCGATTGGTATCGTCACCGCGTTTATCGGTGCGCCGTTCTTCCTTTACTTGCTGTTGCGAGGACGTGCCTGATGCTGCGAGCGCACAATCTGCACATCCATCGCGGCCGCAAAACGGTGCTCAGCGAAGTTTCGCTGCAACTCGAACCGGGTGAAGTGCTTGGCGTGCTCGGGCCCAATGGTGCCGGAAAAAGTACGTTGCTCGGCGCCTTGTGCGGTGAATTGAAACCGAGCGAGGGCGAAGTGTCGCTCGACGGCCAGGCGCTGACGCACTGGACGGGCACGCAACGGGCGCAACGTCTGGCGGTACTGCCGCAAGTGTCGACGCTGGATTTTGCGTTTCGCGTTGAAGAAGTGGTCGGCATGGGACGCTTGCCTTATCAAAGCGGTCGAGTGCGCGATGACGAGATTATTGCTGCCGCACTGGCCGCCGCCGATGCCGGGCATTTGAGCGGTCGCAGTTATCTGGCGTTGTCCGGCGGCGAACGTCAGCGCGTGCATCTGGCGCGGGTGTTGGCGCAACTGTGGCCGGGGCAAGCCGGGCAAACGTTGTTACTGGATGAGCCGACGTCGATGCTCGATCCGCTGCATCAACACACCACGTTGCAGGCCGTGCGCGAGTTCGCTGATCGCGGCGCTGCGGTGTTGGTCATCCTGCATGATCTGAATCTGGCGGCGCGCTATTGTGATCGGGTGTTGCTGCTCGAAGGCGGGCGCCCGGTCGCGCTGGATACGCCGGAGCAAGTGCTGCGCCCGGACGCACTCAAAGCGGTGTTCGGTCTCGAAGTATTGGTGCAACCGCACCCGGAGCGTGGGCATCCGCTGATCATCGCCCGCTGAGTTTTTCATCGAGGTGAGTGCATGCGCGCAATCTGGTTGTTGGCGGTGTTGTGGTTGGCGGGGTGTCAGCATGTGGCTGTGGCGCCGCCGCCCGCTGGAGAAGTTCGTGATCTGCGCAACGGTCAGGTGCTGACGGCGCAGCAATTGCTGATGCGACTGGCCGAGCCTGAGCGTGTGATCGTCGGCGAGCAACATGACAATGCCGATCATCACGCGGTGCAGTTGTGGTTATTGCAGGCACTCGGCGAGCAACGGCCGCAAGGCAGTCTGTTGCTGGAAATGCTCACGCCGGAGCAGCAATCGAAAGTTGATCAAGTGCGCCATGCCGCTACGCCTCCTGCTGATCTTCCTGCTGCATTGGCCTGGCAGGACGGTTGGGACTGGAATCTCTACGGGCCGATCGTTCGTTTCGCGCTCACGCAACCGTATCCGCTGCTGGCGGCGAATCTGGACACCGCCGAAATCCACACCTTCTACCGTAACCCGCCGGTTTTAAAGGGTGAGCGCAGTAATGCAGCCCCAGTAAAAAGCACGTTGCTTGAGCAGATCAGTGATTCGCACTGTGGCCTGCTTCCGGAATCTCAAATGCCGGCGATGCTGGCGGTGCAGCAACAGCGTGATCGGCATATGGCTGAGCGTTTGTTCGCGGCACCGACGCCTTCGCTGTTGCTGGCCGGTGCCTGGCATGCGCGCAAGGATGTCGGTGTGCCGGTGCATGTCGAGGATTTGGGCGCCACTGAGGCACCGACGGTTTTGATGTTGGCAGAGCAGGGCAGTGAGGCGACTGCGGCAATGGCCGATTACGTCTGGTTCACTCCTGTCACGCCGAAGCAGGATTACTGCGAGCAAATGCGCAAACAGTTCGGCAAATGACTTTTCCACGGGCAAAAAAAGACCCGGTAAAAACCGGGTCAAATAACCGTGATTAGCCTGATGAGGAGATAATCTGAGAGTCCGAACCAAGGGCTTTTCAGAATATCGACTGATCTCGCGACCAGTTGTGATAATCATAGCGATTCTCATTACCGAGTCAACACCTGATTCTGGATTTATTTGATTTAGTCTGAGAAATGGCCGGAACGCCCCGTAATCAAAGGACTTGAGCGTTAACCGTTAGTCGACGTCAACTGGGTGATCCGCCGGTTGAGCTGACCGATGCGCCGCGCCATGCTCTCAATCAGGCTGTGGGCGATCTTTGGATTGCTGCGGGTCATGCTCAAAAATTGATCACCGGGGATCAGCATGATGGTACTCGGCTCACGGGCGATCACCGTGGCGTTGCGCGGCTCGCGGGTGAACACCGCCATCGCGCCGAAAATTTCATCCCTGGGTACTTCGCCGACTTTCTGCCCATCAACAAACGCTTCGGCGTGCCCGTCGATGATCACGAAAACATGATCAGCGGCGTCACCTTGTTGAATCAGGATTTCGCCAGCGTCGACCCGTTTGAAACCATTGGTGCTACGAAACTCGCGCGGCTTCAGTTCTGCTACGGCGTGGGCCAGTATCGCGGTGTGCCCCAGCAGGTATTCGAGAAATTGCTCAGCCCGAGCGGGCTCTGCATACAAATGCTGAAACAGATCACGGCGCCGATAAGGCAGAAGACGCAGGGCGCCGTCACTGCTCAAGCGGCAATCCATCCAGGCTTCGCCACGTTGCAGACCGACCAAGTCGCCTTCCTGCCAATAGAACAGGGCTCGACCACCGATGCTTCCGCTGATCACGCCATCGTTGAGCAGAAACAGCTGATCACTCGGCAGTCGCTCCAGCAAATCCTCAGTCGCCTCGACTTCAATCTCCAAACCGCACGGCTCAAGGCCTTGCAGCCATTGCGCGGGCAGAGTCTGCAAGCGATTGATCAGCGCATCCACTGGCGCCGATTGTTCCCCCAGCAAATACATAGCGGTCAGTTCTTGTGACGCGCGGAGATGGCGTCGAGCTGTTTGTTCAACGCGTCTTTGCGCTCGGCGGGAATGTCGTTCCAGTGCACGTCCATCAGCGCGCCTTCGATCGCATACAACAACACCTTCGATGCGCGAAACCCGCGGGTACGCACGGCCCGGTAGGCGTCCACCGCGCCCAGGCGACGCAAGTCCGAGGCGCTGTGGATGCCCACAGCATGCAGCCATTGCGCCGACGTCTTGCCAAGATTCTTCAGGTGTTGCAGTTCATCATTCATCAAGCCTCCTTGCGACGGCCGAACGGTGCGTGGGCGAGCTTCTCAGGAGTGTAGCCATCAGTAGGAAAAGCGTGGTTGTTTGGTCGGATTCGACGCAAAAGCTTCTAAGAAAGGGGCTGCAAACGCAGAAAGGCGGGAAGAAACGCGCAAACAAATGTGGGAGCGGGCTTGCTCGCGAAGGCGTCGTATCAGTCACCGGATGTATCGACTGACACTACGCCTTCGCGAGCAAGCCCGCTCCCACAAGGGCCGATCAAGAATATCAGCGAGTGCGATAGCGCAAACGCGTACCAAAATTCATCGACATCAAAATCTCGTCCGCACTCAATTCCGCCGGGAAATACGCCCCGGAAATCTGCGCGTGAGCGAGGCTCGCCCCTTCAAGCGATGCATTACGGAAATCAATCCCGCGCAAATCAGCAGAACGGAAATACGCGTCACGGAAGTCCACGCCATCGGCATTCAGCTCGCGCATATCGAGACCACGAAAGTCGCCGCCGACCATGTCGATCGGGCCGTCCTGCGGGCGTTCCTTGTTGAAACCAGTGATGTCATCTTTATGCAGCAAGGCATACAGCGGGGTGTCGAGAAGTTTCGGCTGGCTCATGTCACATCACCTGTTGGTTTTATGACGCCAGTATAGTGCCACTATTTGACGGCCGTGAAGCAAGCGAGGGCTTCACGGCCGAAATAGTTTCTTACAGGCCCGGCAGGCGTTGACGGATCTGTGCGACCACGGTGTCGAGGGTGCCGGATTCGTTGGTTTGCACGCGTTTGCTGCGCAGAATTTCTTCCGGCGTCAGCGCTTCACGATTGGCTTGTTGCGCTTCAATCACAGCCAGCGTGGCGTCGGACGGATCCTGTTTGTCGGCCTGACGCATCGCCAGCCAGCTCTCGATCACCGCTTGCGGCGCGTTGCAGTCGAGGATCAGGAACGGCGTGCCAGTGGCTTCGGCAATTTTCGCCGCGTTGTCACGTTGTTCGCGCTTGAGGTAAGTCGCGTCGATGACCACCGGGAAACCGGCGTGCAGGATCACTTCAGCGATTTCATGCACACGCGCGTAAGTCGCGGTGCTGGCGTCGGCGCTATAAATGCCGGCCTGTACATCATTGGCAACGGTTTGCTCGCCGAACAGACGCTTGCGCTCAACGTCGGAGCGCAGGCGAATGGCGCCCAGTGCTTCAACCAGACGCATGGCCACGTGACTCTTGCCGACAGCAGAAACGCCGTGAGTAATGGCCATGAAGCGCGAAGGAATGGTGCTGTAACTTTCCGCCAGGTTGGCGTAGTTGCGGTACTGACGCAGGGTGGTCGCGCGCTGCACCGGAGTCGCGTCGGCCGGCATGCTGAACAACGCCACTTTTGCGCGAACCATTGCACGGTAGGCTTTATAGAAGTTCAGCACTTCCAGACCCTGGTAATCGCCGGTCAACTCCAGGTACTGGCTGATGAAGCGGCGCGCGAGGGATTTCAGGCCACGGTCTTCCAGGTCCATCGCGAGGAAACCGGTGTCGGCCCAGACGTCAGTGAAACGGAAAGGCTCGTTGAATTCGATGCAGTCGAAGATCACCACTTTGCCGTCGATGACGGTAGCGTTGCCGAGGTGGATGTCACCGTGACATTCACGGGTGAAACCGTCGGCCTTGCGCTGGGTGAACAGAGGCTTGAGGCGCTCGAAGCTGCTTTCGGCCCAGGCTTTCAGCGCGTCGAGTTGCAGCAGGTCATTTTTGTCGCTGAGGAACGGCAGGATCTGTTCGAAGTTTTGCGACACCGGCGCCATCACGCTTTCCGGGGTGCCAGCATCGTGTTCGGCCGGGACTTTTGGCGCGGTGAGGTGGAAGTGCGCGATCTGCTGCGCCATCTCATCAATGTGCTGGGTGGTCAGCTCGCCATTCGCTTGCAGGGTGCTGAGCATACCGGTCTGCGGGAACTGGCGCATTTTCAGCAGGTATTCGATGGCCGGGCCGTCACCGCCCAGTTGCGGTGCTTCGACGCTGCCGGTGACTGGCAACACTTCCAGATACAAATCATCGGTCAGGCGCTGGTTCAGGCGCAGTTCTTCGGCGCAAAAGTGCGCGCGCGATTCGAGGCCGGTGAAGTCGAGGAAGCCGAAATTCACGGGCTTCTTCACTTTATAAGCAAACGGACCGGTGAGGATTACCCACGAGATGTGCGTTTCGATGACCTGAAACCCTTCGACAGGGTGCGGGTAGAGGGCCGGGTTTTGCAGGGCAGCGATCAGTGACTGGCTCACGGGCGATCCTTCAGAGAGGGGGGAAATTCGAGGCGGCTATTATGGCCGCTCGCCAGCCTGACGCAAACCTCGGAGCGCTCCTGTTGAGGATGAATAAAGTGCGTATAATCCGCCGCCATGACTCGAACTCGATCTCCCCGTACCAAGAAAAAACCACCTTCCAAGGGCCTTGGCCCGTGGTTGAGCTGGGCCATTAAACTCAGTCTGGTCGGCCTTGTCGTGCTGGCCGGCTTCGCCGTTTACCTCGATGCCGTGGTGCAGGAGAAGTTCTCCGGCAAGCGCTGGACCATCCCGGCCAAGGTTTACGCGCGCCCGCTTGAGCTGTTCGTCGGACAGAAGCTCAGCAAGGACGATTTCCTCACTGAACTCGATGCCCTCGGCTATCGCCGCGAAGCCGTGAGCAACGGCCCCGGTGCTGCTGCGGTCAACGGCAACACGGTTGATCTGAACACCCGTGGCTTCCAGTTCTATGAAGGCCTGGAAAAACCGCAACCGGTGCGCGTGCGCTTCTCCGGCGATTACGTCGCCGAGTTGTCGGCGACCAACGGTTCCAAGTTGTCCGTGGTGCGTCTTGAACCGCTGATGATCGGCGGCATTTATCCGAAAAATCTTGAAGACCGCATTCTGATCAAACTTGATCAAGTGCCGCCGTACCTGCTCGAAACCCTGGTGGCTGTCGAAGACCGCGATTTCTACAGCCACTGGGGCGTGTCGCCGAAGTCGATTGCCCGCGCTGTCTGGGTCAACACCTCGGGCGGCAAAATGACTCAGGGCGGCAGTACGCTGACCCAGCAGTTGGTGAAAAACTTCTACCTGACCAGCGAACGCAGTCTGACCCGCAAGCTCACCGAAGCGATGATGGCGATGCTGCTGGAGCTGCATTACGACAAAAAAGAAATTCTTGAGGCCTACCTCAACGAAGTCTTCGTCGGTCAGGACGGTCAGCGTGCGGTGCACGGTTTCGGTCTGGCCAGCCAGTTCTTCTTCGGCCAGCCATTGTCCGAGCTGAAGCTGCATCAGGTTGCGCTGCTGGTCGGCATGGTCAAAGGCCCGTCCTACTACAACCCGCGTCGCAACCCGGAGCGTGCGCTGGAGCGTCGTAACCTGGTGCTCGACGTGCTTGAGCAACAAGGTGTGGCGACCGCCGAGCAAGTCGCAGCGGCGAAGAAAATGCCACTGGGTGTGACCACGCGCGGCAAGCTCGCCGACAGTTCCTTCCCGGGCTTTATCGATCTGGTCAAACGTCAGCTGCGTGAAGACTATCGCGACGAAGACTTGACCGAAGAAGGCCTGCGGATCTTCACCAGTTTCGACCCGATTCTGCAGATGAAGGCGGAAGCCTCGGTCAACGACACTTTCAAACGTCTGTCCGGGCGCAAAGGCTCCGACGATGTCGAAGCGGCGATGGTCGTGACCAACCCGGAAACCGGCGAAGTGCAGGCGATGATCGGCAGCCGTCAGGCCAGTTACGCAGGCTTCAACCGCGCGCTTGATGCTGTGCGGCCGGTGGGTTCGTTGATCAAACCGGCGGTGTACCTGACCGCGCTGGAAAAACCGAGCAAGTACACGCTGACCAGTTGGCTCTCGGATGACCCGTTGTCGGTCAAAGGCGCGGACGGTCAGGTGTGGAAACCGCAGAACTACGATCGTCGCTCCCACGGCACGGTGTTCCTCTATCAAGGTCTGGCGCATTCCTACAACCTGTCGACCTCGCGTCTGGGTCTGGAAGTCGGTGTGCCGAACGTGCTGAAAACCCTCGGGCGCCTCGGCGTAACCCGTGAGTTCCCGGCGTTCCCGTCGATGTTGCTGGGTGCCGGCGGCATGACCCCGATCGAAGTGGCAACCATGTACCAGACCCTCGCCAACGGCGGTTTCAACACGCCGATGCGCGGGATTCGCAGCGTATTGACCGCCGAGGGCGAACCGCTCAAGCGTTATCCGTTCCAGATCGAGCAGCGTTTCGATCCGGCGTCGATCTACCTGATCCAGAACGCCATGCAACGAGTCATGCGTGAAGGTACCGGTAGCTCGGTTTACAACGTCTTGCCGAAAACCCTGACGCTGGCCGGCAAGACCGGTACCAGTAACGATTCGCGGGACAGCTGGTTCGCCGGCTTCAGCCAGGACTTGCTGGCCGTGGTCTGGCTGGGTCGCGACGATAACGGCAAGACGCCGTTCACCGGCGCCACCGGTGCATTGCAGGTCTGGACCAGTTTCATGCGCAAGGCCGACCCGCTGCCGCTGGACATGCCGCAACCGGACAACATCGTTCAGGCGTGGGTGGATTCGCGCACCGGCCAAGGCTCCGATGCCAACTGCCCGGGCGCGGTGCAGATGCCGTATATTCGCGGCAGCGAACCACCACCCGGCGCCGCGTGCGCAAGCGAAACGCCTGCTTCCGGCGAGTCGGTGATGGATTGGGTCAAGGGCTGGATGAATTAAGCAAAGAGGGTTTCAAGTGAACAAGTGGTTGATTCCAGCGGTGACCGCCGTGGCTTTGCTCAGCGGCTGCTCTACCGTACAGCGTGGTTCGATTCCGGTGGTTGATTCCGGGACTGCGGTGTCCAACAGCGAACGTATTTCGGCCAATGGCGGTTTCCGTCAAACCACGGTGAAGCGTCCTGCGCAGGGCCAGACTCAGGCCATTCCGCAGGGTGATACCGGCGTGGTGGTGATGGTGCCGGGTGGCGGCGCTGCCGTGTCGACGCCGATCAGCTCTTCGCCGATCGTGCCGGGCCCGGCGTCCGGCGGTATCACGGCGGGGCCTTACAACCCTGCGCCAGTCGAGTCGGCGCCGGTCAATACCGGCACCTACAACATGCCGTCGACGCCGAGCGGGATTCCTTCGGCCAGCAGCGGCGGCGGTTTGTCGGCTGACGAGCAACTGGACGGTCCGGTGCTCGCCTTGCTGACCACTGCGCAACAGCAACAGGCCGGTGGCGACCTCAACGGTGCGTCCTCCAGCCTCGAGCGTGCGCAACGTGTCGCGCCGCGTGAGCCGCAAGTGCTTTATCGCCTCGCGCAGGTGCGCATGGCTCAAGGCGATGCGCCGCAAGCCGAGCAGTTCGCCCGTCGCGCGTTGACCATGGCCAACGGTCGTCCGGATCTGCAGGCGAGCCTGTGGGAATTGATCGCGCAGTCCCGTGAGAAACAAGGCGATTCCGCCGGCGCCGCTCAGGCCCGTCAGAAGGCCAAGGTTTCGCTGTGATGGATGCACGGTTCCCGAAAATCGCCGATCAGTTACTGCTGATTGAGCGCGAACTGCGCACACAGGGCTGGTGGGATGAGGTGCAGCCGTCGGTAGAAGCCTTGAGCAGTGTCGAACCGTTTTCGGTCGATACGCTGGACTTCGAACAATGGCTGCAATGGATCTTCCTGCCGCGCATGAAAATGATCCTCGAGCAGGATCTGCCCTTGCCGAATGCCTCGGGCATTCAGGAAATGGCAGAGATGGTCTTCGCCCAGCGCAACCTGGGTGGCAAGGATCGTCAGTTGCAGGTGCTGCTCAAAGAGTTCGACCTGCTGATCACCGCCTCACGTTAACCCCGATCTTTGTGGGAGCCGAGCTTGCTCGCGAATGCGGTCTGTCATTCAACGAATAAGTCGACTGATACACCGCTTTCGCGAGCAAGCTCAGCTCTTACGAGGGCGTGGTGTTACTGGCAGTTCTCGGCAATCTGCTTCTGCGCCTCAACAATCCGCTCCTGACGCTGCGCATCATCCAGCCGTCGCATCTGTCCTTCCACTTCCTCCCTCAAACGCGGATTGTTCTGCAACTGCGCAAGGTTCGTCCGTGCCTGCTGACAAAACTGCTTGAGCTGAGCCTGCTGATCCGCGACCTGTTTCTTCACCTGGTCATCAATCGCCTTCTGATCGCCGAGCACGCCGCTGCCAGGCATTGGCGCAGCTTTGGGCGGGGGCGAGGAGGGTGTCTGTAGCGTGGTGGATGGCTGACCCGCTGGCGGCTGCGCATCGAAATGCGTGACACCTTGGGCGTCGACCCATTTGTAGATCTGAGCGGCCATGCACCAGGGGCTGAGGCCGATCAGCAGGGAGAGGAGGAGCGTTCGCATGCTGATTCCTTGGCAAAATTGCGCAATTGACGCTAACAGAGTAGCGGTTTTCAGGTTTTTTCTTGCGTTCTCATGTGCTTACCCACAATTAGTGACATAGACAGCTTGACTTGGAGAGGGCGAAACAGAAGAATCCAAAGTCCGCTGTAGAGGGACTGCCAGAAGCAGACCCACTCGGTAGATCATGAGGCGCACATCCGCGCCGACCTGTTACACCCGCAACGCGTTACCTCGCGCTGGGTGGGAAAGGCCCGCAACACTGGGACGATCCCAATACTTGCTCAGTCAGTGCTGACGTAGTCGGCGACCACCGTCGCTCATGCTCTGCCGAGAAGTAAACCTATTAAGACCCGCCCCTTTTTTGTGGACGGTATTCTGGCGTTTTAGAGGTGAACAACGTGGAGCTTTTATCTGGCGGTGAGATGCTCGTCCGCTTTTTGCGTGACGAAGGCGTCAAATATATCTACGGGTACCCGGGTGGTGCTCTCCTGC
>NZ_JBIVJB010000090.1:0-11235 GCF_044750025.1 Pseudomonas sp. NPDC088885
GAACCGTCCACCAGGACGAGGGGGGCTTGGCTCATGAGCAGGATCAACCTTTTCGGCGGGTCCGGCGCTAGAATAGCGGGACCGTTGACGACAAAGGGACAAGGTTATCATGCGTACGTTAAATCGCTTGCTGCTGGTCGGTCTGATTGCTGCCTCACCGTTGGCCGCGATGGCGGCGGATGATGCACCGACAGGGGAGCCGGAAGTTACCATCCGCACGGAAGGCGACAAGACCATTCAGGAGTACCGCCAGAACGGTTTCCTCTATGCGATCAAAGTGACCCAGAAAGGCTTTCCGCCGTACTTTCTGGTGCGTGCCGACGGGACGGATGCCAACTTCATCCGCTCGGATCAGCCGGATATGCTGATTCCGTCATGGAAGATTTTCGAATGGAAGTAAGTTTTTAATTCACCCGGCGCCGCAATTGGCGGCGCCCGTACTGGCAGTTAAAACATGTCTGTGTTCACGCCCCTGGCTCGGCCCGAGCTGGAAACCTTTCTCGCCCCTTACGGGCTAGGCCGTCTGCTTGATTTCCAGGGGATCGCCGCCGGCAGCGAAAACACCAATTTCTTTATCAGCCTGGAGCAGGGCGAATTTGTCCTGACCCTGGTCGAGCGCGGCCCGGTGCAGGAGATGCCGTTCTTCATCGACCTGCTCGACGTGCTCCACGAAGCCGATCTGCCGGTGCCGTACGCACTGCGCACCACAGACGGCGTGGCGTTGCGTGAGCTGAAAGGCAAACCGGCGCTGCTGCAACCGCGTCTGTCCGGCAAACACATCAAAGTCGCCAATGCCCAGCATTGCGTGCAGGTCGGCGAATTGCAGGCGCATCTGCACCTGGCGACGCAGGGCGAGCGCATGATCAAGCGCAAGACCGATCGTGGCCTCGACTGGATGCTGGAAGAGGGCAACGCGTTTCTCTCGCACCTGAGCGATGAGCCACGGGCCTTGCTGCAAAAGGCGCTGGGTGAAATCAGCGAGCGCAAAGAGAAGATTCTCGCGTTGCCTCGGGCGAACATTCATGCGGATTTGTTTCGCGATAACGCGATGTTCGAAGGCACGCACCTGACCGGACTGATCGACTTCTACAACGCCTGCTCGGGGCCGATGTTGTACGACGTGGCGATTGCCTTGAACGACTGGTGTTCGGACGAAGAAGGTTTGATCGATGGCCCGCGTGCCCGCGCATTCCTTGGCGCTTATGCGGCGCTACGGCCGTTCACGGCGGCGGAGGCTGAGTTGTGGCCAACGATGCTGCGCGTGGCGTGTGTGCGGTTCTGGCTGTCGCGGTTGATCGCGGCGGAGCAGTTTGCCGGGCAGGACGTGTTGATTCACGATCCGCGGGAATTTGAGCAGAAATTGGCGCAGCGGCAGCAGGTGCACACACCTTTACCGTTCGCCCTCTAAAAGCTTCGCGAGCAGGCTCGCTCCCACAGGATTTCGGTGATCCTGTGGGAGCGAGCCTGCTCGCGAATGGGTCGACGCCGATGCCGGGGTTACAGAGATTCCAGGCACCCGGCCAAATCATTACCCAACTTTTCCAACACCTGCTCATAGCCCTGAGCCGTCGCCGGGGTGTACCCGCCCAACGCATCCAGCTCAGCCAGTTTCACCGGCAAACCCGCCACCAACGTCTCCGCCAGACGCGGACGCAACGGCGGCTCGCTGAACACACAGGTTTTGCCGACTTCCTGCAAACGCTTGCGCATCGCTGCGACATGCTGCGCGCCCGGTTGCACTTCGGCGGCCACGCTGAACACCCCGGTGTGCTTCAGGCCGTAAGCCTCTTCAAAGTAATCAAACGCCTCGTGAAAGACGAAATACGGCTTGCCTTCTACGCTGGCCAGACGCTGCTTCAAGCGCTGATCCAATGCATCCAGACGCTCATCAAACGCCTTGGCATTGCTCTGATAGCGCTCGGCATTCGCAGGGTCGGCAGCGCTGAGGTCTGCGGCCATCTTGTCGGCGATCACTCGCGCATTCACCGGCGAAAGCCACAAATGCGCATCCAGTGTGCCCGGGCGATGATCGTGATCATGCTCGTCGGCCTCTTCGGCGTGGGAGTGGCTGTCTTCAGCAAAACGGCGCAGCTTCATCCCCGGCAGATCCTGCACCGCCACGCTCGGCAGCGTACGACCGTTCAGCACGCGCGGCAGGAAACCTTCCATGTCCGGACCGATCCAGTAGAGCAGATCGACCGATTGCACCTTCCGTACGTCGGATGGCCGCAGCGCGTAATTGTGCGGCGAGGCACCCGGCGGCAGCAGCACTTCGGGAATCGCCACGCCGTCCTGCACGGCCGCTGCAATCAGCTGCAACGGCTTGATGCTGGTGAGGACTTTGACCTCGGCCTGAGCCGAACCGATCAGCAGAAAACTGGCGACAAAAGCCACAAAAACAGAAAAAAGTCGGGACACGATGACCACTCAAGGAGGCGAGAACGGGTAACATAATAACGTCTCTATCAAAACTCGTCGCCGCCCATGCCTATTACACCGATTGCCAGCCGTCCCCACGACCACTCACATTGCGTGCACAGCGCTTTGTCCGAGGCCGATACCTTGTGCGCCCAGAAAGGCTTGCGCCTGACCGCGTTGCGCCGCCGGGTGCTGGAATTGGTGTGGCAAAGCCACAAGCCGCTGGGCGCCTACGACATTCTCGCCGTGCTCAGCGAGCAGGACGGCCGCCGCGCCGCGCCGCCAACCGTGTATCGCGCGCTGGATTTCCTCCTGGAAAACGGCCTGGTGCACCGCATCTCTTCGCTGAACGCCTTCGTAGGCTGCGTCCATCCGGAACACGCGCATCAGGGCCAGTTCCTGATTTGTCGCGAATGCCACGCCGCCATCGAACTTGAGCAAAAAGTGATCAGCGACGCGATCATCAACAGCGCCAAAGACGTCGGTTTCATCGTCGAAGCGCAGACCGTCGAAGTCGTCGGCCTGTGCTCCGGTTGCCAGGGGGCTTGATGAGCAATGCGCTGATCCGTCTGGAGCAGGTCGCCGTCACGTTTGCCGGGCAGACCGTGCTGGACAACATCGAGCTGAGCGTCGAGCCGGGGCAGATTGTCACCCTGATCGGCCCTAACGGCGCCGGCAAGACCACGCTGGTGCGCGCCGTGCTCGGGCTGTTGAAGCCGAACAGCGGCAGCGTCTGGCGCAAGCCGAAACTGCGCGTCGGCTATATGCCGCAAAAACTTCACGTCGATCCGACCTTGCCGCTGTCGGTGCTGCGTTTTCTGCGTCTGGTGCCGGGCGTTGACCGTCCGCGTGCGCTGGCCGCGTTGAAAGAAGTCGGCGCCGAGCACGTCATCGACAGCCCGGTGCAAAGCGTTTCCGGCGGTGAAATGCAGCGCGTATTGCTGGCGCGGGCATTGCTTCGCGAGCCGGAATTGCTGGTGCTCGACGAGCCGGTGCAAGGCGTAGACGTCGCTGGGCAAGCCGAGTTGTACAGCCTGATCACCCGTCTGCGCGATCGCCATGGCTGCGGCGTGTTGATGGTGTCCCACGATTTGCATCTGGTGATGAGCACCACCGACCAGGTGGTCTGCCTCAACCGTCACGTCTGCTGCTCCGGGCATCCCGAGCAGGTCAGCGGCGATCCGGCGTTTGTCGAGCTGTTCGGCAAGAACGCGCAGAGCCTGGCGGTCTATCACCACCATCACGATCACGCTCACGACCTGCACGGTTCGGTGGTCAAAGGGCCGGTGATTGGCCAACCTCACGTTCACGGAGACAACTGCAAGCATGGCTGATTTTCTGTTGTATGCCCTGCTTGCAGGTCTGGCGCTGGCGATCGTTGCAGGTCCGCTGGGTTCGTTCGTGGTCTGGCGGCGCATGGCCTATTTCGGCGATACCTTGTCCCACGCCGCGCTGCTCGGTGTGGCGCTGGGCTTTCTGCTGGATGTCAGCCCGACGGTGGCTGTGACGGTCGGTTGTTTGCTGCTGGCGGTGCTTTTAGTGACCTTGCAACAGCGCCAACCGCTGGCGTCCGACACGCTTTTGGGAATTCTCGCACCGAGTACGCTCTCTCTCGGCCTGGTGGTACTAAGCTTCATGCATGAAGTGCGGATCGACCTGATGGCCTATCTGTTCGGCGACCTGCTGGCGATCAGCCCGACCGATCTGGCGTGGATTCTCGGCGGCAGCGCGGCGGTGCTGGTGTTGCTGGTGACATTGTGGCGGCCATTGCTGGCGATCACCGTGCATGAAGAGCTGGCCAAGGTCGAAGGCCTGCCGGTCGCCGGTCTGCGCATGGCGCTGATGTTGTTGATTGCGGTGGTGATTGCGGTGGCGATGAAAATCGTCGGTGTGTTGCTGATTACTTCACTGCTGATCATTCCGGCGGCTGCGGCACAGCGTCACGCCCGTTCGCCGGAGCAGATGGCGGTCGGCGCGAGCCTGCTGGGTATGGTCGCGGTGTGTGGCGGCCTTGCTTTGTCATGGTTCAAGGACACCCCGGCAGGCCCGTCAATCGTTGTGACGGCGGCCGCACTGTTTCTGCTGAGTTTTGTTCTGCCCCGTCGTGGGGTGTAGACTTGGCCGCTTTTTGCGCAAATAGAGAGTCGCAGGAATGAAGCCGTTCGCCTCCCGTTATCTGCTCCTTGTCGCATTTTCAGTGCTACTGGGCGCCTGCCAAAGTACCCCACCGGTGGTTGAAACCCCCGATGCGCGGGCTACGGCCATCGCACAGCTGGAGCAAAGTCTGGCCAGCAGCGAACTGGCCACCGCTGAAGACCAATTGGCTGCTTTGCAGAAAGAAACTCCCAATGATCAATCCCTTGAGCAATACCAGCGGCAATTGGCCGAAGCGTATCTGCGTCGCAGCCAGATCGTGTTGCAGAAGGGTGATGTGAATGCCGCCGCTACGGCGCTGAGCCGTGCCCGCGTGCTGATGCCGAAAGCGCCGGCGCTGACCGGTGGCGTCAACGGCGCGATTACTGAAGCGCGCAAGGCTGAGCTGGAGAAGGCCGAAGCAGCGCTGCTGGCCGCTGAGGCCAAGCCGAAAGCCAAGGTGATCGATCCGACCGCCGAGAGCACCACGGTTGCGCTGAACATCACCGATAGCCACAAACTTCGCCGCCAACTGGATGCGATCGCCGCCGATGTGGTGAATTATGAGTGTGGGGTGACGATTCAGGCACCACGGACGAATGACTATCCGTGGTTGTCGACGTTGCTGACCAAGCGGGTCAAGAAGCTCAACCCGGATTTTGATCTGAAGATCGAGAAGCAGATCGTGCGCACGGTGCCGGCGCAGATGGTTCTTAGTCCGCGTAAACCTTAAAAGCTTCGCGAGCAAGCCCGCTCCCACATTGGATTCGTGTACGAAACAGAACCAATGTGGGAGCGGGCTTGCTCGCGAAGGCGTCCTTTCAGGCAGCCAACAACTTAAGCCGGAATGGCCTTAGCCTTAGGCTCACGATCCCAAACCCTATGCTGCCCAATCGCAGCAAAGAACGGCTTGGTCAGCCCCGGTACATCCTTGCCTTGCAACAACCCGGCATCCGCTTCCAGTTTCAGCAAATCCTGCAATTGCTTGGCATCACCCTGCAACGCAATCGCCTTCAAATGCTTGTAGGCCTCCAGCACGTAGTGCAACGCCACGCCGTCACCGCTCAAGGCCTTGACCGACGCCGCGCCGCCCGGCACAAACACCGCATCGAAAATCACCGACGGCATGCCTTCCATCGAAGCATCCACAGGCAACATTTTACCGTCCGCAGTTTTCACCGGCGCCGAAGTCGGGCCGAGCAATTTCGCGTGCGCACCTTCCGCCGTCAATGCCTTCTTCATCGCATCAATCGCCGCACCATCGACACCGTTGGCAGCAAGAATCGCCACTTTGCGGGTTTTGATGTTCTCTGGCAGCAGATTCGCTTGGCTCAGCGCTGGCGAGTGATCGAACGACACCTTGCGCGCATCCACCGTGCCTTTGGTAGGCGCAGGCAGACCCAGGTTGGCCGCGACACGTTTGGCCAGTTCCAGATCGATGTTGGCCAGAATCTCGTTCACCTCGCGCGCGCGGATGAACTCGCGTTCAACCTTGCCCAGCTCGAAGCTATAGGCCGCGATGATGTGCTCCTTCTCGTGGTCGCTCATGCTGTTGAAGAACAACGTTGCCTGAGAGAAGTGATCGCTGAACGACTCGCTGCGCTGGCGGATCTTGTTCGCGTCGATGCGCTCTGGATAACTTTCAAAACCACCGTCCTGCGCGGCAGGCGGGGTTTCTTTCGGCCAGCCGCCATCAATCGAGTTCGGCTCGTAAGAGGCACGACCCTTGTCGATCACCGTACGGTGCTGCGCATCGCGCTGGCCGTTGTGGAATGGCGCGACCGGGCGGTTGATCGGCAGCTCATGAAAATTCGGCCCACCGAGTCGGCTGATTTGCGTATCGGTGTAGGAAAACAGCCGACCTTGCAGCAGCGGGTCATTGGAGAAGTCGATGCCCGGCACGATGTGGCCAGGGCAGAACGCAACCTGCTCGGTCTCGGCAAAGAAGTTGTCCGGGTTACGGTTCAACGTCATTTTGCCCAGCGGCGTGATCGGCACGATTTCTTCGGGGATCAGCTTGGTCGGGTCGAGGATGTCGAAATCGAAGTCGTGCTCGTTTTCCTCCTCGATGATCTGTACGCCGAGTTCCCATTCCGGGTAGTCGCCCATCTCGATCGCTTCCCAGAGGTCGCGACGATGGTAGTCGGTGTCTTTACCGGCGAGCTTCTGCGCCTCGTCCCACACCAGCGAGCAAGTGCCGGCAGTCGGGCGCCAGTGGAATTTGACGAAGCGCGATTTGCCTTCGGCGTTGATCAGCCGGAAGGTGTGCACGCCGAAGCCTTGCATGCTGCGCAGGCTTTTCGGGATCGCCCGGTCAGACATCGCCCAGATGACCATGTGCGCTGATTCCGGCACCAGCGAGACGAAGTCCCAGAAGGTATCGTGGGCAGAGCCACCGGTAGGGATTTCATTGTGCGGCTCGGGTTTCACTGCGTGGACGAAGTCGGGAAATTTGATCGCGTCCTGAATGAAGAAGACCGGCATGTTGTTGCCGACCAGGTCGAAGTTGCCTTCATCGGTGAAGAACTTCACCGCGAAACCGCGCACGTCGCGTACGGTGTCGCCGGAACCACGCGGGCCCTGCACCGTGGAAAAGCGCACAAACACCGGCGTCTTTTTCCCCGGATCCTGTAGGAAACCGGCCTTGGTCAGCGTCGAATGGTTCTCGTAAGCCTGAAAGAATCCATGCGCGCCAGTGCCGCGCGCGTGGACGATGCGCTCCGGGATGCGTTCATGGTCAAAGTGCGTGATTTTTTCACGCATGATGAAGTCTTCAAGCAGCGATGGCCCGCGCGGGCCGGCCTTCAGGGTGTTCTGGTTGTCAGCAATCTTGACGCCCTGATTGGTGCGCAGGGCTTGGCCAGTAGCGTCGGAGCGGAACTTCTCCAGGCTGTCGAGTTTGGCGTTGGTGTTGGCTCGATCCGGGGCATCGGTTCCGGCCATCTGGCTTTTGTCGGACGTAGGCTTCTTGCTCATCAGTCGTAAACTCCTCGGTTGACCCCGTTGTTTGCCGGGGACTCTTGAGTGGTTCCCGGGCACGGCACCCAGGGTTTTCAAGTCGCTTACTTAGTGACTGATGAGGCGCTCGGAGCGTTCCTTTTTTATGACCTTTGATCTTGTTATTGCCAAATCGAAGGTTAATTGCGAAATAAATGCTAAGAACCTCTATACGGACAGGCTAAAATGCGCCCCCGGCTAACCGCTGATCCTTTTCTAACGCGCCCCACAAGGTTCGCTACGTGATCGAGTTTCAAAACGTCCACAAGACTTACCGCGTCGCCGGTAAGGACATTCCCGCGCTGCACCCGACCAGTCTCTCGATTGAGAACGGTCAGGTCTACGGCCTGATCGGCCATTCCGGTGCGGGAAAAAGTACCCTGCTGCGTCTGATCAATCGCCTGGAAGATTCCAGCGGCGGCAAGATCTTCGTCGACGGTGAAGAAGTCACCGCGCTCGACGCCAAAGGCCTGCGCCGTTTCCGTCAGCAAGTCGGGATGATCTTCCAGCACTTCAACCTGTTGGCCTCGAAGACCGTCGCCGACAACGTTGCGTTGCCGCTGACCCTGGCCGGTGAGTTGTCGACCAGCGAGATCAATCAGCGTGTGGCTGAACTGCTGGCGCGCGTTGGTTTGTCTGACCACGCCAAGAAGTACCCGGCGCAATTGTCCGGCGGCCAGAAGCAGCGCGTCGGCATCGCCCGCGCTCTGGCGACCAAGCCGAAGATTCTGCTGTGCGACGAAGCCACCAGTGCCCTCGACCCGCAGACCACCGCTTCGGTGCTGCAATTGCTGGCCGAGATCAACCGCGAGCTGAAACTGACCATCGTCCTGATCACCCACGAGATGGACGTGATCCGTCGTGTTTGCGATCAAGTGGCGGTGATGGACGCTGGCGTGATCGTCGAGCAAGGTTCGGTGGCCGATGTGTTCCTGCATCCGCAGCACCCGACCACCAAGCGTTTTGTTCAGGAAGACGAGCAGGTCGATGAAGGCGAGCAGCGTGATGATTTCGCGCACGTGCCGGGCCGTATCGTCCGTCTGACCTTCCAGGGCGAAGCGACCTACGCGCCGTTGCTCGGTACCGTCGCCCGGGAAACCGGGGTCGACTACAGCATCCTCGCCGGTCGCATCGACCGCATCAAAGACATCCCCTACGGGCAATTGACCCTGGCCGTCACCGGTGGCGACATGGAAGCGGCCTTCGCCCGCTTCACCGCCGCTGATGTCCACATGGAGGTGCTGCGTTAATGGAAATGTTCGACGCTGCAATCAAGAACTACGACGCCGCGATAGAAGCCATCAAGCTGTTCTTCCAGAACATCGACTGGCTGGAAATCGGCCTGGCGACCAACGACACCATGATGATGCTCGGCGGCTCGCTGCTGTTCACCGTGTTGCTCGGCCTGCCGCTGGGCGTGCTGCTGTTTCTCTGCAGCCCGCGCCAGTTGCTGGAAAACCGCGTTCTCTACGCGATCATGTCGTTGGCGGTGAACATCCTGCGTTCGCTGCCGTTCATTATTCTGTTGATCGTGATGATCCCGCTCACCGTGCTGATCACGGGTACGTCGCTGGGCGTGGCCGGTGCGATTCCGCCGCTGGTGGTGGGTGCCACGCCGTTCTTCGCGCGTCTGGTGGAAACCGCGCTGCGTGAAGTCGATCGCGGCATCATCGAAGCGACCCAGGCCATGGGCGCGACCACGCGGCAGATCATTCTCAACGCGTTGCTGCCAGAGGCCCGTCCGGGCATCTATGCAGCGATTACGGTGACGGCGATTACACTGGTTTCCTACACGGCAATGGCCGGTGTGGTCGGCGCCGGTGGTCTGGGTGACCTGGCGATCCGTTTCGGCTACCAGCGTTTCCAGACTGACGTGATGATCGTCACCGTGGTGTTGCTGCTGATTCTGGTGCAAGTGCTGCAGATGGTGGGCGACCGTTTGGTCGTGCATTTCTCGCGCAAATAAGCAGTTTTGTATTGAACAGATGAGCCGGCCATTCGCTGGCAGGCGCCAGACGGGCGCCTCATAAGGAGTTAGCTGAATGAAAAAACTGATCGCTGCTTTCGCTGCCGTTGCAGCATTCTCGGCCCACGCCGAAACCCTGACCGTTGCCGCCACCCCGGTGCCGCACGCAGAAATCCTCGAGTTCGTGAAGCCAGCCCTGGCCAAAGAGGGCGTGGATCTGAAGGTCAAGGTCTTCACCGACTACATTCAGCCGAACGTACAGGTCGCCGAAAAGCGTCTGGACGCCAACTTCTTCCAGCACCAGCCGTACCTCGATGAGTTCAACAAGGCCAAAGGCACCAACCTGGTTGCCGTGACCGGTGTGCACCTGGAGCCGCTGGGTGCTTACTCGAGCAAGATCAAAGATCTGAAAGACCTGCCAAGCGGCGCCAACGTGGTGATCCCGAACGACGCCACCAACGGCGGCCGTGCGCTGTTGCTGCTGGCCAAGGCTGGCGTGATCACTTTGAAGGATCCGACCAACATCCTGTCGACCGTCAAAGACATCGCGACCAACCCGAAAGACCTGAAAATCCGTGAACTGGAAGCCGCGACCATCCCGCGCGTGCTGACACAGGTCGACCTGGCGCTGATCAACACCAACTACGCGCTGGAAGCCAAGCTCGATCCGTCCAAGGATGCGCTGGTGATTGAAGGTAATGATTCGCCATACGTGAACATCCTCGTGTCCCGCCCGGACAACAAGGACAGCGACGCGATGCAGAAACTGGCTGCTGCGCTGCACAGTCCGGAAGTGAAGAAATTCATTACCGAGAAGTACAAAGGCGCGGTGCTGCCGGCGTTCTGATTTAGATTGCTGCAACGAAAAAAGGGGACGCCATGAGCGTCCCCTTTTTTGTGTCTGGTGTTCGGCTTTGGAACTGTTGTGAAGCTGCCCCTCACCCCAGCCCTCTCCCGAGGGAGAGGGGGCCGATCTTCAAGCTTTTCGAGCCTGAGTTCGACTCACAATTGCAGGTCGGCGCAACTCGAAAAAACACCTAGGTCAGTCCCCTCTCCCTCCGGGAGAGGGTTAGGGTGAGGGGCTCTTGGCTTTTAAACTGTCACTTACGGTTAAGCATCACCGGCAACTGCGCAACCAATTTGGCATTATTCAACGGCGCCCGAATAAACCCACGCTGTGTCCCGTCCGGGCCAATCACCGCGAGGTTGCCGCTATGGTCGACGGTGTAATTCGGCTTACTCGTATCCGCCGGAATAAACGGAATACTCACCGCATTCGCCACCTTCTGCAGCTCTTCAATCGAAGTCGGCGTCAGACCAACAAACTGCGGATCAAAGTAGCCCAGATACTGCTTCAACTGTTTCGGGTTATCGCGGTTCGGGTCAACGCTGACCAGCACGATCTGCAACTTATCCACGGCGTCTTTCGGCAGTTCACTCTTGATCTGGCGCAGCTGTGCGAGGGTAGTCGGGCAGATGTCCGGGCAGAAGGTGTAGCCAAAGAACAACAGACTCCACTTACCCTTCAACTCATTGATCGCCACCGGTTTGCCGTCCTGATCGGTCATCGTTACGTCCGGCAGATTCCTGCTCTGCGGCAGCAGGATGATGCCGGCGTCGATCAACGCAGTCGGGTCGCCCTGGCCCTTGCCGCTCAGCACTTTGTTGACGGTCAGGCCGAGGATCAGCGCGATCACGGCGACGAGGATGAAGACGGTTTT
>NZ_JBIVJB010000090.1:11245-18898 GCF_044750025.1 Pseudomonas sp. NPDC088885
CTACGAGCAGGGCGATGAACAGTAGAAACAAGTACCAAATAGAGTACTTGAAGGTGTTGATCGCCGCGTGCGGCCGAGTGCCACGGTACAGCACCACGGCCCATTGCAGAAACCTTGCGCCCAGACCGAGCGCACAAATCAGGTAGAGCACGCCGCTCATGTGGATCACGTACGGCAGCAGACTCACCGCCAGCAGCGCGAAGGTGTACAGCAGAATGTGCACTTTGGTGTAGTGCTCGCCGTGGGTGACCGGCAGCATCGGGATGTCGGCTTTGGCGTATTCCTCTTTGCGATGGATCGCCAGCGCCCAGAAGTGCGGCGGCGTCCAGGCGAAGATGATCAGCACCAGCAACAACGGTTCGGCGCTGACGTGGCCGGTGGCAGCCGTCCAGCCGAGCAGTGGCGGGGCGGCGCCGGCGAGGCCACCGATGACGATGTTCTGTGGCGTCGCACGTTTGAGGAAACCGGTGTAAATCACGGCGTAACCGAGCAGCGAGGCCAAGGTCAGCCAAGCGGTCAGCGGATTGGTGAAGGTCAGCAACAACGCCTGACCGAGCAGCGCCAGAACCAACGCAAAGGTCAGCGCCGCTGCGGGCGAAACCCGGCCCTCGGCCAACGGCCGTTTGTGCGTGCGCGCCATCACCGCATCAATGCGCCGATCAACCACATGATTGACCGCCGCCGCGCCACCGGCACACAACGCGATACCCAGATTGCCGAACACCAGCACCGTCCATGGCACCCCGGCACGAGTCGCCAGAAACATGCCGACCAGCGAGGTGATTAGCATCAACACCACGACTTTCGGTTTGGTCAGCTCCAGGTAATCACGCCAGATCGCCTGATGCGGACGTTCGCCAATCAGAATCGCCACGGCGTTTCTCCTTTAATAGTGATGGGCGCGGCCGCGTGTTTGCGCGGGCTCAGGCGCCAGCGCGCGAGCACCGGTTGTTTGACTCGAACCAGACTGGTGCGCGCGTGGTAATTGACCAGCACCATGGTCAGCAACAACGCGGCCCCGCCGGCGTTATGCGCGACCGCCACTGGCAGCGGCAGATGGAACAACACGTTGCTGATGCCGAGGGTGATCTGCGCCGCGAGGGCGACGAGAACAAGACCGGCCAACCGCGTCATGCCGACGACTTTCAATTGCCACGCCAAACCGAGGAGCACCAAAGTCACCAATAGCGCGCCGATACGATGAGTCAGGTGAATCGCCGTGCGCGCATCGCTGTCGAGTTGCCCGCCGAGATAATTCGGGCCGATGTGTTGCGTCAGATGAAACCCATTGGCGAAATCCGCTGGCGGCAACCACTGCCCGTGGCAGGTCGGGAAGTCGATACACGCCACCGCCGCGTAGTTGGAACTGACCCAGCCACCCAACGCGATCTGACCAATCACCAACAACAATCCCGCCGTCGCCCAATACTGCAAACGCTTGGGCACGGTCAGCGCCGGCAGCACGCCGGATAATCGAAGCGTCAGCAAAAACAGCAGACTCAACGTCGCAAAACCGCCAAGCAAATGCCCGGTGACCACTTGCGGCCAGAGTTTGAGCGTCACCGTCCACATGCCGAACGCTGCTTGGGCAAATACCACCGCCAGCAGAAACAGTGGCAGCTTCAACGGCTGCCCCGGATGGCGACGGTTAACCCACGCCCGCCCGGCCAGAATCGAAATCAGCATGCCGAGAGTGCCGGCGAAGTAGCGGTGGATCATCTCGTTCCAGCCCTTGTGCGCCTCCACCGGCGAGTCGGGGTAATGCAGTTCGGCATGGGCCAGTTGCGCTTCGCTTTTCGGCACGCTGATAAACCCGTAGCAGCCCGGCCAGTCCGGACAGCCGAGGCCGGCGTGGGTCAGGCGCGTATACGCGCCGAGCAGCACCACAATCAGCGCCAGCAGGGTGGCAAACAGCGCGAGGCGAAATCCAGGTTTGGCCATGACGATGCCCTTATCCGATGTTCGACAGTTTCAGCAGATGACGCAGGTCGTTGAGCAGATCCTTGCCCTTCACATTCGGCTCATAACGCAGCACGAGATTGCCGTGGGGGTCGATGATCCACAGTTGCGGCGTGGCTTTGTCGCCCGTGGTTTTACTGAACACAGCGGCGTCCAGCGGGTAGCGTTGCAGCTGTGGATATTCGCGGTTGAGCTTGGCGTCGTAATCAGCGCTGACCGGTTGTGCAGCGGCGAGGGCATGGCTGGCGCGGCCGGCATCGCGACCGAGGCCGATCTGGATCTGCCGCGCCAGATACACCAGTTGCTGGCAATCCACCGCGCAATCCTTCGGCGCGGTGACCAGGATCTGCCAACGATCCTCGTCGGCCTGCACGCCGAGGTCAGCGCGGGTCTGGCCGTTGCCGATCAGTTCGCCGTGATAGCTGCGACCCTCCGGCACCCAGAACTGCAATTTGTACATGCCGGTGGCGAGCACCATTGGGCCAATCACGCCGAGCAAAATCAGCAGCAACTGAATGCGCCCGCGACGGCGGCTGGCGGCAGGTTTCGCCTCAGACATGCTGGGTGGATTCATGGCCGTTCCCATGGTGTTTCTCCTTTGCGTTGTGCAAGCCCAAATAGACGTAGAGACCGAGCAGGGCGGTGGCCATGGCGAACCACTGCACGGCGTAACCGAGGTGTTTTTCCGGGCCCATGGCAACCACTGGCCAATCGGCCTCGTAGCTGGTCGGGCCGGGTTCGGCGCGTAATTCGTAGGCGAAGCCGTCGCGGTCGAGGGTTTGCCACAGCTTGGCGGGTTCGACGGCGGTGATGGTTTGTGGCCAGGTGCTGCTGACTGGATCAGCGTGCAACTGAAAAGTGGCGCCGGGGGCGACGTAGACCCAGGCATCGACATTCAACGCTTCAGTGGGCGTAGTGAATTGCGGCGGTACACGGCGATCCGGCCACGGCAACCAGCCGCGATTGACCAGCAGCCACAAACCGCTGCGTTGATCCTGAAACGGTTGCAGCAACTCGACGCCGACCTTGCCGTTACGCTGGCGGTTATCCAGCAGCAAGCTGTGCGCGGCATCGAACTGACCGTGCAGGTGCACGCGGCGATAGGCCGGATCGGATATGTGTGGCAACTCGGTGCTGGCCATCGGGTCGGCCGCGCGACGTTCGGCGTAACTGGCGAGCAGGGCGGTTTTCTCCGCGCCTCGGCTCAGTTGCCAAAAGCCCAAAGACACCAATAGCGGCAACAATAACGCCACCACCACGGTCGGTATCACGCCCGGGCGAAAACGCTTCATGGCTGCGCCACAAAGTCAGTCATTGTGATCGCTATACTCAATTGCATCGCCTGTCCCCCGGAGTTCTTCCCATGCTCAAAACAGCGATCGTCCTGATGCTGATTGCCACGGTGATCAGCCTGTTCAGCGGCCTGTTTTTCCTGGTCAAGGACGACAGCAGTTCCAATCGCCTGGTCATCGCCTTGAGTGTTCGGGTGGCATTGGCCGCTGCCACCGTCGGCTTGATCGCCTGGGGCTTTTACAGCGGCCAATTGGTCTCGCATGCGCCTTGGTAGCGTTGATCCTCAGAGCACGTAAACGAAGATAAACAGGCCGATCCACACCACATCGACGAAGTGCCAATACCAGCTCGCCGCTTCGAAGCCGAACTGGTGCTCGTTGTCGAAGTGGCCCTTCATGATCCGCATCAGCATCACAAACAGAATGATCGTGCCGATGGTCACGTGAGCGCCGTGGAAACCGGTGAGCATGAAGAACGTCGCGCCATAAATGCCCGAACCGAGGGTCAGCCCCAGTTCGTGATAGGCGTGAATGTATTCCTCAGCCTGGAAACCGAGAAACGCGCAGCCGAGCAGCACGGTGATCGCCAGCCAGATTTTCAGTGCGCCGCGATGGCCCTTCTTCAAGGCATGGTGGGCGATGGTGATGGTCACGCTGGAGCTGACCAGCAGGATCGTGTTGATCAGCGGCAGGCCCCACGGGCTGATGACGTCCTTCGGTGGCGGGAACAGTTTCGGATCCGGTGTGTGCAGCAGCGGCCAGGTGAACTGGAAGTTCGGCCAGAGCATATGCGCGATGCCTTTGGTGCCTTCGCCGCCGAGCGCCGGGCCGGAGACGTGTCGTACGTAAAACAGCGCACCGAAGAAGGCGACGAAGAACATCACCTCGGAGAAGATGAACCAACTCATGCCCCAGCGAAACGAGCGATCCAGCTGCGCGCTGTAGAGCCCCGCGCGGCTTTCCTTGATCACCGCGCCGAACCAGCCGAACAGCATGTACGCCAGCAACAGGCCACCGACGAAAAAGATGTACGGGCCGTGGGATTCCGGGCGCGCCGCCTTTAGATCGTTGAACCAGACGGCCAGGCCGTACACGGTGATCGCCATGCCGAAGGTCGCAATGATCGGCCATTTGCTTTGCGGCGGAACGTAATAATGCTCATGAGTTGCCATTTATTGTTCTCCTTATCGGGCACGCTCAACCGCCAGTGTTTACAGCCACCGGTGGATGTCGGGCGGTGATATCGAACAGCGTGTAGGACAGCGTCAGGTGCTTCACATCCTTGGGCATGTCGCGGTCAACAATGAAGCGCACCGGCATCTCGATCTGCTGACCGGGCTGCAGCAACTGCTGGGTAAAGCAAAAGCATTCGGTCTTGTGGAAATACGCCGCCGCGTTACTCGGCGCGATGCTCGGCACGGCTTGCGCGCTCATCGGTTTGTCGGTGGGATTGCGCGCGATGAAGATCATCTCGTTGACTGCGCCGGGGTTAGCGGTGAGTTCGTCATGCTTGGGGTAAAAGTCCCACGGCATGTCGACGTTGTTGGTCGACAGAAACTGCACGCGCACCTGGCGCGAAGTGTCGACCACTTGCTCACCCTCGTACTGCCCACCGGTCTTGCCGTTGATGCCGAAGGCTTTGCACATCACGTCGTAGATCGGCACCAAAGCGAAACCGAACACGAACATCGCCAGCACCACGCCGAGGAGGCGGGTGACGAGCTTCTTCATCGATACCGAGTCAGCCATGGCTTCCACCCCTTATCGGTGATGCCTTTGTGGCGAGGGGATTTATCCCCGTTGGGTTGCACAGCAGCCCTGAATCCAGCGCACACGGTTTGCCTGATAAATCTCGATTGCAGATTTTGGGGCTGCTGCGCAACCCAGCGGGGATAAATCCCCTCGCCACAGGGGATCTGTGTACTGCCCAATAAGAGTTGTGAGCATCCATAGGGGCTTTGTGTGCATCCACAGCGGATCTGTGCCTTTGCACAAATTTCACAAAAGGCTGGATATTCATTTCACTTCCGGCGGTGTGGTGAAGGTGTGGTACGGCGCCGGTGACGGCACGCTCCACTCCAGACCTTCCGCGCCATCCCACGGTTTGGCCGGTGCTGGCGGGCCGCCGCGAATGGTTTTGATCACGATGAACAGGAAGAAAATCTGCGTCGCGCCAAACATGAACGCGCCAATCGACGAGACCATGTTGAAGTCGGCGAACTGCAGGTTGTAGTCCGGAATCCGTCGTGGCATCCCCGCCAATCCGACAAAGTGCATCGGGAAGAAGGTCAGGTTCATGCCGACAAACGATAGCCAGAAATGCAGTTTGCCGAGGGTTTCGTCGTACATGTGGCCGGTCCATTTCGGCAGCCAGTAATAGGTCGACGCGAAGATCCCGAAGATCGCCCCCGGCACCAGCACGTAGTGGAAGTGCGCGACGACAAAGTAGGTGTCCTGATACTGGAAGTCCGCCGGGGCGATGGCCAGCATCAGTCCAGAGAAGCCGCCGATGGAGAACAGGATCACGAACGCCACGGCAAACAGCATCGGCGTCTCGAAGGTCAGCGAGCCTTGCCACATGGTGCTGGCCCAGTTGAACACTTTCACCCCGGTCGGCACCGCGATCAGCAGCGTGGCGTACATGAAGAACAACTCGCCCACCAACGGAATGCCGACCACGAACATGTGGTGCGCCCAGACGATGAACGACAGGAAGGCGATACTCGCCGTCGCATAAACCATCGAGGTGTAGCCAAACAGCGGCTTGCGCGAGAAGGTCGGGATGATCGAGCTGACGGCGCCGAAGGCCGGCAGGATCATGATGTACACCTCGGGATGCCCGAAGAACCAGAACACATGCTGGAACAACACCGGGTCACCGCCACCGGCGGCACTGAAGAAACTGGTGCCGAAGTGAATGTCCATCAGCATCATCGTTACGCACCCGGCCAGTACCGGCATCACCGCGATCAGCAGGAATGCGGTGATCAGCCAGGTCCAGACGAACAGCGGCATTTTCATCAGCGTCATGCCGGGGGCGCGCAGGTTGAGAATGGTCGCGATCACGTTGATCGCGCCCATGATCGAACTGATGCCCATCAAGTGGATGGCGAAGATGAAGAAGGTCACGCTTTCCGGTGCGTACGTCGTCGACAGCGGCGCATAGAACGTCCAGCCGAAGTTCGGCCCGCCACCGGGGGTGAACAGGGTCGATACCAGGATCAGGAACGCCGCCGGCAACAGCCAGAAGCTGAAGTTGTTCATCCGGGGCAGGGCCATGTCCGGCGCGCCGATCATCAACGGGATCATCCAGTTGGCGAGGCCGACGAAGGCCGGCATCACCGCACCGAAGACCATCACCAGACCGTGCATGGTGGTCATCTGGTTGAAGAACGCCGGCTCGACGATTTGCAGCCCCGGCTGGAACAGTTCGGCGCGAATCACCATCGCGAACGTACCGCCGAGCAGGAACATGCAGAACGCAAACCACAGATACAGCGTGCCGATGTCCTTGTGGTTGGTGGTCAGCACCCAGCGCATCAGGCCTTTGGCGGGGCCGTGGGCGTGGTCGGCATGACCATGGTCATCGATGACAGCGCTCATGGCCGGTCTCCTGTACGTGAGTGGGTTGGGCAGGCCGGGGCGCACTGCCCCGACCGGTTCACGAAGTACGCGATAGACCGGCTCATTTGCTTTCCGCCTGTTTCAGCTCCAGCACTTCTTTTGGCGTGACCATGTCGCCCTTGTTGTTGCCCCAGGCGTTACGTTCGTAGGTCACGACCGCTGCGATATCGACTTCCGACAGCTGCTTGCCGAACGCCGCCATGGCGGTGCCGGGCTTGCCGTGGAAGACGATGCTCAAGTGGCCTTCTTTCGGTCCGGTGGCGATTTTCGAGCCCTTGAGCGCCGGGAACATTGGCGGCAGGCCCTGACCTTCGGCCTGGTGACAGGCGACGCAGGTGGTGTGATAAATCTTGTCGCCGCGCTCTTTGAGTTCGTCGAGCGTCCATTCCTTGCTGGTCAGCTCTTTAAGCTGCGCGGCTTCGGCTTTGCGCTCAGCGAGCCATTTGTCGTAGTCGGCCTTCTCCTTGACCTCGACCACGATCGGCATGAAGCCGTGATCCTTGCCGCACAGTTCGGCGCACTGGCCACGGTAGATGCCGGGCTTGTCGATGCGCGTCCACGCTTCGTTGACGAACCCCGGGATCGCATCGCGTTTGACCGCGAAGGCCGGCACCCACCACGAGTGGATAACGTCGGCGGAGGTCACGAGGAAGCGCACCTTGGCCCCGGTCGGCAGCACCAACGGCTTATCGACCTCGAGCAAATAGTGCTCGCCCTTGGCTTCCTTGTTGTGGATTTGCTCGGCGGGGGTGGCCAGGTTGCTGAAGAACTCGACGTC
>NZ_JBIVJB010000091.1:0-550 GCF_044750025.1 Pseudomonas sp. NPDC088885
CGGGGTAGCCACTATGTGCATGGGACTCGGCCAAGGCATCTCCACCGTCTTCGAACGCGTTTAAGCGTCTCGTCGATGGAAGCCGGGGCCAAGTGCCCCGGTTTTTGTTTTTCTGGATTTATTTTTGTTTTTATTTTGAAAAAATTTGAGTGAGGGCCAAAACATGCCGATACAACCTGGGCTCTACCAACATTACAAAGGTCCGCAGTACCGTGTATTCAGTGTTGCGCGGCATTCGGAAACCGAAGAAGAAGTGGTCTTTTACCAAGCCCTGTATGGCGATTACGGCTTTTGGGTACGCCCCTTGAGCATGTTTCTCGAGTCGGTCGAGGTTGACGGCGAGCAGGTGCCACGCTTTTCTTTGGTGCAAGCTGAACCGAGCCTTTTTTCCAAGGCATAAGGCGAGTGCGCACAGAACCCTGTGCTTGACCTCACCTTGTATCAACTATATATAGCGGTGCCGCGTCAGGCGCCAACCGCCTTTCACTTCTAGAATTCAGGAATTTTCTGATCCATGGGCAAATCGCTGGTCATTGTGGAATCCCCGGCT
>NZ_JBIVJB010000091.1:560-18842 GCF_044750025.1 Pseudomonas sp. NPDC088885
CCAAGACCATCAACAAGTATCTGGGTAACCAATACGTGGTGAAGTCGAGTATCGGCCATATCCGAGACCTGCCCACCAGCGGTTCGGCTAGCGCCAGCAAAGAGCCAGCCGCCAAGCGCGGCAAGGCTGCTGCGGGCGAAGGTCCGGTGCTCTCGCCGAAAGAGAAGGCGCGCAAGCAGCTCGTCTCGCGTATGGGTGTCGATCCCGATCATGGCTGGAAAGCCAAGTACGAGATCCTCCCGGGTAAAGAGAAGGTCATCGAAGAGCTGCGCCGGCTCGCCAAAGATGCTGACACCATCTATCTCGCAACCGACTTGGATCGCGAGGGGGAAGCCATTGCCTGGCACCTGCGCGAAGCCATCGGTGGTGACGACAGCCGCTACAAGCGCGTGGTGTTCAACGAAATCACCAAGAAGGCGATTCAGGAAGCGTTCTCCAAGCCGGGCGAGCTGGACATCGATCGTGTCAACGCTCAGCAGGCGCGTCGCTTCCTCGACCGCGTTGTCGGTTACATGGTCTCGCCGCTGCTGTGGGCGAAGATCGCCCGTGGCCTGTCCGCTGGCCGCGTGCAATCTGTAGCCGTGAAGCTGGTCGTGGAGCGTGAGCGCGAAATTCGTGCGTTCAACCCGGAAGAGTACTGGGAAGTGCATGCCGATCTCGGCACCACCAAAGGCTCGACCGTGCGTTTCGAAGTGGCTCGCGAAAAAGGCGAAGCCTTCAAGCCGCTGAACGAAGCCCAGGCCACGGCCGCGCTGGAAAAGCTCAAAGCTTCCAGCTACAGCATCGTCAAACGCGAAGACAAGCCGACCAGCAGCAAGCCTTCGGCGCCGTTCATCACGTCGACCCTGCAACAGGCTGCGAGTAACCGCCTGGGCTTCGGCGTGAAGAAAACCATGATGATGGCCCAGCGTTTGTATGAAGCCGGCTACATCACGTATATGCGTACCGACTCGACCAACCTCTCGGCCGATGCCGTGACGATGGCGCGTGCTTACATCGAAGACGAGTTCGGCAAGAAGTACCTGCCGGAAACGCCGAACGTCTACAGCAGCAAGGAAGGCGCACAAGAGGCTCACGAAGCGATTCGTCCTTCCGACGCCAACACCATTCCAAGCAAGCTGGCGGGCATGGAGCGCGATGCAGAGCGTCTCTACGAGCTGATCTGGCGCCAGTTCCTGGCTTGCCAGATGCTACCGGCCCAGTACCTGTCGACTACCGTCAGCGTCGGCGCTGGCGATTTCGAGCTGCGCGCCAAAGGCCGCATCCTCAAGTTCGACGGTTACACCCGTGTCATGCCGCAAATTGCCAAGCCGGGCGATGACGACGTTCTGCCTGATATGGCGCAGGGCGACGTGATGAAGCTGATCAAGCTCGATCCGTCGCAGCACTTCACCAAGCCGCCGGCGCGTTACTCCGAAGCCAGCCTGGTGAAAGAAATGGAAAAACGCGGCATCGGTCGTCCTTCGACTTATGCGGCGATCATTTCGACCATTCAGGATCGCGGTTACGTGACCCTGCACAACCGTCGTTTCTATTCGGAAAAGATGGGCGACATTGTTACCGAGCGTCTGTCGGAGAGCTTCTCGAACCTCATGGACTACGGCTTCACCGCCGGCATGGAAGAGAATCTCGATGACGTGGCGCAAGGCGAGCGCGACTGGAAAAACGTGCTGGACGAGTTCTATGGCGACTTCAAGAAGAAGCTCGAAGTAGCCGAAAACCCGGAAAACGGCATGCGTGCCAACCAGCCGGTGATGACTGATATTCCGTGCACGACCTGCGGCCGTCCGATGCAGATTCGTACCGCATCGACCGGCGTGTTCCTTGGTTGCTCGGGCTACAGCCTGCCGCCGAAAGAACGTTGCAAGGCCACCGTCAACCTGGTGCCGGGCGATGAAATCGCTGCGGACGATGAGGGCGAGTCGGAGTCGCTGGTACTGCGCGGCAAGCATCGTTGCCCGATCTGCAGCACAGCGATGGACGCTTACTTGCTCGACGAAAAGCGCAAGCTGCACATCTGCGGTAACAACCCGGATTGCGCTGGCTACGAAATCGAAGAGGGCAGCTATCGCATCAAGGGCTACGAAGGTCCGAGCCTGGAATGCGACAAGTGCGGCAGTGAGATGCAACTCAAAACCGGCCGTTTCGGCAAGTTCTTCGGTTGCACCAACCCCGAGTGCAAGAACACCCGCAAACTGCTGAAAAGCGGTGACGCGGCGCCGCCGAAGATGGATCCGGTGAAGATGCCTGAGCTGAAATGCGAAAAGGTCAACGACACCTACATCCTGCGCGACGGTGCCTCCGGCCTGTTCCTCGCGGCGAGTCAGTTCCCGAAAAACCGCGAGACCCGTGCTCCGCTGGTGATCGAGATTGTGCCGCACAAAGATGAGATCGATCCGAAGTACCACTTCCTCTGCGATGCACCGAAGAAAGATCCTGATGGTCTGCCAGCGGTTATCCGCTACAGCCGCAAGACCAAGGAGCAATACGTGCAGACCGAAGTCGACGGCAAGCCTACCGGTTGGAAGGCTTACTACGACGGCGGCAAGTGGACGGTTGAAGACAAGCGTACGAAGGCCAAGGCCGAGTAAGCGTTAGTCCGATACTGAAAAGGCCGCATGCGAACCCTCGGGTTTTCATGCGGCCTTTTGTTTTCTGCTTGCGGTGGGATCGGCTGATCCACGACACTGTCCGGCCTGTGTGAAGCAATTATTTCGTTGTGGAGAGCGCCGTCATGGCTCACGAACTCTATACCCGTACCAATCAGAAGATCTATTTCGCCGGCCTGTCGCTGGAAGCCCTGGCTCGCGCTGAAGAAGGGCGGGCGATGAATTCTCTGGCGCTGATTCAGGCCGGGCGTGAATCGGCGTTATTCCACCTCTACGGCGCTTTGCTGGGCCTGTGCCACGAGATCGCCGGGTTCTATCGTCTACCTCAGGCCAATGCGCCACGGGCAGAGATGCTGCTGACGCGCGAAGTGCTGGAGTCGATCGCGATTCCCGAAATGGCTGAAATGGTCGAATTGGCGGGTAATCCTGAAACCTGGCTGGCGAAACTGTTGGCGGCGCATTCGGCACTGTTTCAGCCTCCGCGGGTGCCACACAAGCCGAAGGGCGACGTGACCCAGCCGCTGATTCAGGCGATCAATCTGGATGAAGAAGAGGCGCCAGAAGAGTTGAGCCGAGAGGAGCTGGAGAGCTGGCGGCAGAATCTGAAAGGCTTGGCGATTCGTTTTCGTGAAGGATTGAACGAGTGCTGAGACTGATTGACGCGGTGGCAATCTGAAACATGCTGCTGGTCAAGATCCCGAGCGAATCCTGAATGATGTCTATATAATCCCTGCCTTTCGTGGAGAACAGACCTATATGCCAACGTCCTTTCTAGAAATTGTCGAGTTACCAGACGGCCGAATCGAACTGCGCAGGGCTGAGGACGAAGGTTCTTTGGTGACTCTGGATTTCTCCGAGGATGCCAAGACTTTCCTTCAGGGTCAGCACGTGGAAATCGCCAAGGCGATGTTGAGCGTCGGCGTGCAGATGGCCGGCCGGATGATTGAAGGTGAGTTTGATAAGGAAGAGGGGCCACGGGTTCTTCACTGATCCCTGCCTGCTTTTCGTTTTTATCGGTACCGCTTCAGATCGGCTTCTCTGTCCTTGGAGAAGCCCTGCGCTTCACACAGCGCATTTCACCTGCGAATCAACCCAAGCGAATGTTCAGGCTTTGAGCGTCGCCCGTGCGGGCCGCGCTGATCAGTTGCTGACGTGAGGTTGTGTTCAGCGGGTTGAGCCAGGTCACCACTGTGTGACTGCGGCCCAGACGCAATGCCTCGCACGCCAACTGCTGAGCACTTTGCATGCCGCGCGGTTGCAGCAGCAGAATACGTTCGCGGTTCAGGCCGGCATCGCGCAGCCAGGTTTGCGTCAGGCTGGCAGGCGGCGCGATCAGCGTCAGCCAGCGAGCGTCCTGATCCTCGCTCAATTCGCGAAGGATCGGGGCGAGCAGGTTCAGGCAGTTCCCGGCCGCACCGCGCAGAGACAGCTCACTGAATACTTCAGGTTCGGCATTCCATTCACGCTCGACCACTTCTTTGAGGATCGGCGCCATCGGTTGCGCCAGAAACGCTTCGAATAAAGGCAGTTGTGTTTGCTGAGGTGTGTGTGGGAACTGCATAAAGCCTCCTTTAGCGGCGGATAACGCCGACACTCAAGCCTTCGATCACCAGTTCCTGATCTTTCAGGTCGACTTCGATAGGGGCGAACTCAGGGTTTTCGGCCATCAGCCAGACTTTGCTGCCTTCACGCTTGAAGCGTTTGACGGTCACTTCATCGCCGATACGGGCGACAACCACCTGGCCATTGCGCGCTTCGCGAGTGGTGTGGACGGCCAGCAGATCACCGTCGAAAATGCCGATGTCCTTCATGCTCATGCCGTGCACGCGCAACAGATAGTCGGCACGCGGGTGGAAGAAGGCGGGATTGATGTTGCAGGACTCTTCGATGTGCTGCTGAGCGAGGATCGGCGCACCGGCAGCGACACGGCCAATGACCGGCAGAGTAGAGTCGTCAGCCTTGGCTTCAAAGCCAGGGATGCGAATGCCACGAGAGGCGCCCGGGGTCATTTCGATGGCGCCTTTGCGGGCCAGCGCCTTGAGGTGTTCTTCTGCCGCGTTAGGCGACTTGAAGCCCAGTTCCTGAGCGATTTCCGCACGGGTTGGCGGATAACCGTTGTCTTCGAGGCAACGTTTGATAAAGGCCAGAATCTCGGCTTGGCGTGGCGTCAGCTTTAGCATAATGATCGCTCTGTCTTTTTATACAGTGACTGGGATTATATACAGTGAAACGCTCTTGGCAATGCCCGTTTTTTTGCCTGCCGCCGGACGGTCGGCAGCACTGCTTATAAAAGCGCCGGGCTTGTGTGGTTAAATAGCTGACCGACCATTCCCAAAACGAACTGGCAGGCTTGACAAGGCATAGGCTGAAACGTATGTTTCAAACAAGTGTTTGTCAGGCGGAGTAGCCATGGCCCAGTCGGAAACCGTTGAACGCATTCTTGATGCTGCCGAGCAGTTGTTCGCGGAGAAAGGTTTCGCGGAAACCTCATTGCGTTTGATCACCAGCAAGGCTGGCGTCAACCTGGCAGCAGTGAACTATCACTTCGGTTCGAAGAAGGCCCTGATACAGGCGGTTTTCTCGCGCTTCCTCGGGCCATTCTGCCTCAGCCTCGATAAAGAGCTGGAGCGCCGTCAGGCCAAGCCTGAGAACAAGCCGACCCTCGAAGAACTGTTGGAAATCCTCGTCGAGCAAGCCCTCGTGGTGCAGCCACGCAGCGGTAACGACCTGTCGATTTTCATGCGTTTGCTCGGCCTCGCGTTCAGCCAGAGCCAAGGTCACTTGCGCCGTTATCTGGAAGACATGTACGGCAAGGTATTCCGTCGCTACATGTTGCTGGTCAACGAAGCCGCGCCGCGTATTCCACCCATCGAACTGTTCTGGCGCGTGCACTTCATGCTCGGCGCTGCGGCCTTCAGCATGTCCGGTATCAAGGCGTTGCGGGCGATTGCCGAGACCGATTTCGGCGTCAACACTTCCATTGAACAAGTCATGCGCCTGATGGTGCCGTTCCTCGCCGCGGGCATGCGCGCAGAAACCGGCGTCACCGACACGGCCATGGCTACCGCGCAACTGCGTCCGCGCAGCAAATCAACGCCGGTCGCCGCCAAGGTTTAACCGCGCACGGGTGGGCGCGGCAGCTTGTATCCGCTAAGCTAGCCGCCCATGCCGACTCTCGTTCTGAACCCGATCCAAACAGAAATTGCCGACCTGCCGAGCACTGCTCACGGTAGCGATTTTCTGCGCATCGGGTTTTTCGTTTTCAAGGAATCTCTATGACTGCTGGCCTGCAAGGCTCGTTGATGGTGGACGTCGCCGGTACCTGGCTGACGGCCGAAGATCGCCAATTGTTGCGTCAGCCCGAAGTGGGCGGCCTGATTATTTTCGCCCGTAACATCGAACATCCACGCCAGGTGCGTGAGCTCAGCGCCGCGATCCGCGCGATTCGCCCGGATCTGCTGCTGGCGGTGGATCAAGAGGGCGGTCGTGTGCAGCGTCTGCGTCAGGGCTTCGTGCGCCTGCCGGCCATGCGTGCCATCGCCGACAACCCGAATGCCGAATACCTCGCCGAACAATGTGGCTGGATCATGGCCACCGAAGTGCTGGCGGTCGGCCTCGACCTGAGCTTCGCCCCGGTACTCGATCTCGATTACCAGCGCAGCGCCGTGGTCGGCACCCGTTCCTTTGAAGGCGATCCCGAGCGCGCCGCAGTCCTTGCCGGGGCATTTATTCGCGGCATGAACAGCGCGGGCATGGCGGCCACCGGCAAGCACTTCCCTGGTCACGGTTGGGCCGAAGCCGATTCCCACGTGGCGATCCCGAATGACGAACGCAGCCTCGACGAGATCCGCGCCAACGACCTCGTGCCGTTCGCCAGACTCAGCAAACAACTGGCTGCGATCATGCCGGCGCACGTCATCTATCCGCAGGTCGATTCGCAGCCAGCCGGTTTCTCCCGCCGCTGGTTACAGGACATCCTGCGCGGCGAGTTGCAGTTCGACGGCGTGATCTTCAGCGACGACCTGTCGATGGCCGGCGCTCACGTGGTCGGCGACGCCGCCAGCCGCATCGAAGCTGCGCTGACTGCCGGCTGCGACATGGGCCTGGTGTGCAACGACCGCGCCGCTGCCGAACTCGCCCTTAGCGCCGCGCAACGCATGAAGGTCAAGCCCTCCGCCCGAATCGCTCGTATGCGCGGTCAGGCCATTGCCAGCACCGAATATCGCCAGGATCCGCGCTGGCTCACCGCCATCGGCGCGCTCAAAGACGCTCAACTGATCGATTAAGGATTTTTCGTTATGACCGTTTACGCAATCATCGGTGGCACCGGCCTGACTCAACTCGAAGGCCTGAGCATTCGTCAGTCGCTGGCAGTCGATACGCCTTATGGCGCGCCATCGGCCGAAGTGCAGATCGGCGAATACGCCGGCAAGGAAGTGCTGTTCCTCGCCCGTCACGGCCACCCGCATCGCTTCCCGCCGCACAAGGTCAACTACCGCGCCAATCTGTGGGCGCTGAAGCAGGCCGGCGCCGAAGCGATCATCGCGGTGAATGCCGTCGGCGGGATTCATCTGGCGATGGGCACCGGGCATTTCTGCGTGCCACATCAGATCGTCGACTACACCAGCGGCCGCGAGCACACCTATTTCGCCGATGATCTGGAGCACGTCACCCACATCGACTTCAGTTTTCCCTACAGCGAACCGCTGCGTCAGCAATTGATTGCCGCCGTGGCTGCTGAAGGTTGCGAGTTCAGCGATCAAGGCGTTTACGCCTGCACTCAAGGGCCGCGTCTGGAAACGGTCGCCGAGATCGTGCGACTGGAGCGTGATGGCTGCGACATCGTCGGCATGACCGGCATGCCGGAAGCCGCGCTGGCGCGTGAGCTGGATCTGGATTACGCCTGTCTGGCGCTGGTGGTGAACCCTGCGGCGGGCAAGACCACCGAAGTGATCACCATGGCCCAGATCGAGCAGGCGTTGCATGACGGCATGGGTAAGGTGAAGTCGACATTGGCGCGGGTGTTGGCCGGCTAAGGGCTGCCCATGAGCATTTTCATCGAGCGGCTCAAGTCGTCGGCCTGGACTCAGGAATTCACTAGCAGCGCGCTGGCCAAGGCTCGCGCTTATGCCGCCGATGATCGAGTAGAGATCATCGAGATCGATGACAGAAAGATCGAGGCGTTCTGTGTCGGTTCGCAAGATCAGGCGTATGAACAAACCATTTACCTGTCCGAAGATCGGCTAGGTTCCGTCAGCTTGCGTTGCCTGTGCACCTGTCCTGTCGCTATCGACTGCAAGCATTGCGCTGCGGTGCTCTATCACCTACAGGGCATTGATCATAATGCGTCTGAAAGTGACGCACAGATCCCGCTGGGGCGGGCGCTGGAACATTGGCTTTCGACAATTCCGGTGCCGGCCAAGCCCGCCGTAGAAGGCGCGCAAACCGCAGGCACGCGCCTGTTTTACAAGCTCAAGCCAACGTCAGTGAGCGGCAAGTGGCTGCTCGATATTTTCAAGGTTTCCCAGCTCAAGAGCGGCGAGTTACGCGAAGTCAAACCGATGTATTCGCTGGCGGAAATGCTCATGCGTCAGCCCGGCTACCTGTCCGAGCTGGATCTGCGCGTCGCCAGGCTGCTGGTTGCCATGCACTCCCACCACGCCTATTACAGCGGCTATCCGCTGGAAGGCAGCAGCGGCGCCGAACTGCTGGGCATGCTCCTGCGCACCTCGCGGCTGTTCCTCGATTTCGAAGATCTGCGCCCGTTGGTGTCGGGGGCGAAACGCACCGGCCAGTTCGCCTGGGCCGAACAGGCCGACGGCGGCTTCCGTGCGCAGTGGAGCAGTGCCGAGGCGGCGCAAGAAACCGTGCTGGCGCTGGAACCGCTTTATTACCTCGATCGTGAACAGCGGCAGATTGGCCCTCTGTTCAATGAACTGGAAGAAAAACTGGCCAGTCATTTGACGCTGGCGCCGGACGTTCCGGCGCGTCAGGCCATGCAGTTCAGCCATCGCATGAGCACCGCAACGAGAATCCCGCCGCCACACCAACTGACCGAACGAGTCATCGACGACGTACTGCCGCAGCCACAACTGACCCTCGTCAGCGGTCGGGAGCGCTCGCGCTGGGAATACGTTCTGGAGCACCGCGCCGCCCTGGTGTTTACCTACAACGGCCAGCCGACGGTGGATCGCAATCCGGAAGTGATGATCCTCAACGGCACCGAAACCCAGCGCATTCAACGCCAGCCTGCGGTGGAAAAGCAGTTGCGCCAGATCCTGCAAAAGCACGGCTTCAAGAAGGCCACGCGCAAGAGTTCGCTGGATCGTCGCGGCGAGATGTTTACCTTGCCGGATGATTCCGCCTGGCTCGGGTTTATGCACGAAGGCCTTGCCACGCTGCGCGCCTTGAACTGGCAAGTCGAGATCAGTGACGGCTTTCATTTCAATGTGCAGCCAGTCGAGCATTGGTACGCCGATGTCGAAGAAGAGGCTGGGCATCAGTGGTTTGATTTGCAGTTGGGTATCGTCGTCAATGGCCAGCGCTACAGTTTGCTACCGATCCTTCTGCACTTGTTGCGCACCCAGCCGCGCTTGCTCGACCCGGTCAATCTGGCACAACGCAGCGATGACGAAAAACTCCTGATCGAACTGAAGCCCAGCGGTTTTGGTGACTCTTCGGGCGCCAAGGTCGCGCTGCCGCTGAGTCGAGTCAAACCGCTGATGGCCACGCTGGGCGAGTTGTACCTGGGCGGTCATCAGGGCGATGCACTGCGCTTGAGTGTCCCGGACGCCGCGCGCTTGAGTATGCTCGATGGCGTGCCGCTGGATTGGCAGGGGGGCGAGCGGCTGCGCACCTTCGCCAAGCGATTGCAGAATTCCAGTCACACCCACGTCGTTGCGCCGGCCGGTCTTAACGCGCAATTGCGCCCGTATCAGCTCGAAGGCCTGAACTGGATGCAGACCCTGCGCGAGCTTGAGGTCGGCGGCATTCTCGGCGATGACATGGGGCTGGGCAAAACGCTACAAACCCTGGCGCACCTGCTCACGGAAAAACACGCCGGGCGCCTCGATTGCCCGGCTCTTGCGGTGATGCCGACCAGCCTGATTCCAAACTGGCTCGACGAGGCCGACCGATTCACCCCGCAGTTGAAAGTATTGGCGCTGCACGGCACGGGACGGCAGAAAGATTTCGCCAATCTGGCCGAGTACGATCTGGTGCTGACCACTTACGCGTTGCTGCCGAGGGATCTCGAGGTTCTACAGCCGCAGCTGTGGAGCGTGCTGATTCTCGACGAAGCGCAGAACATCAAAAATCCGATCAGCAAAGCGGCGCAAGCCGCGCGTGATCTGCAGGCCCGTCAGCGCTTGTGCCTGAGCGGCACGCCATTGGAAAACCACTTGGGCGAGCTGTGGTCGCAGTTTCATTTCCTCATGCCCGGCTGGCTTGGCGACAGCAAATCCTTCAATCGCGATTACCGCACGCCAATTGAAAAGCACGGCAATGTTCAGCGCATGCAGCACCTGACGGCACGGATCAAGCCGTTTTTGTTGCGTCGCAAAAAGGATCAGGTCGCCACCGAGTTGCCGCCGAAAACCGAAATCGTCCATTGGGTCGATCTCAGCGACGGCCAGCGCGATGTCTATGAAACGGTTCGCGTCGCAATGGACAAAAAAGTCCGCGACGAAATTGCGCGCAGTGGTGTGGCGCGCAGTCAGATCATCATTCTCGATGCCTTGCTCAAGCTGCGGCAGGTTTGTTGCGACTTGCGCCTGATCAAGATGCCAATGACAGCCAAGGCACTGCGTTCCGGCAGTGGCAAGCTGGTCAGTTTGATGGAGATGCTCGAAGAGCTGCTCGGCGAAGGTCGCAGAATCCTGCTGTTCTCCCAGTTCACTTCGATGCTCGCTTTGATTGAGGAAGAATTGCAGCAACGGGACATTGCCTACTCGCTGCTGACCGGTGACACCACAGATCGGCGCACGCCGGTGAAGGATTTTCAGGGCGGCAAGGTGCCGTTGTTTCTGATCAGTCTGAAGGCGGGCGGTACCGGTTTGAACCTGACCGCTGCGGACACGGTGATCCACTTCGACCCGTGGTGGAACCCGGCAGTGGAGAATCAGGCCACCGATCGCGCGTATCGCATCGGGCAGAACAACCCGGTGTTTGTTTACAAGCTGATTGCCCGTGGCACCGTGGAGGAGAAGATACAGGCGTTGCAGCAGGAGAAGGCTGCACTGGCCGGGGCGGTACTGGAGGGCGGGACGACGGGTGGCTGGAAGCTTGAGCAGAGTGACATCGAGGCGTTGTTTGCGCCGTTGCCTGTTTCCAAGGGCTGAGCCTGGGTTTTAACTGTTAGACCGAGGTGAGTCATTCGCGAGCAAGCTTTGCTCCTACAGGGATCTGCGGCGTCCACCCGTAGGAGCAAAGCTTGCTCGCGAAAGCTATTTAACAGGCGACAAAAATCTCAACGCTTATCGAGCTTATCGAGCTTATCGAGCTTATCGAGCTTATCCGGCAACGGCGCAAACAGCGCTTCAATATCATCACTCTGCAACTTCCAGTCCCCAGCCTTGCGCCCATCCAGCACGCCCGCCGCCAAGTCGGATTTTTCCTTTTGCAGGTGCTGAATCTTCTCTTCCACCGTGCCCCGGGCAATCATTTTGTAGACGAATACCGGTTTCTCCTGGCCGATTCGATACGCTCGGTCGGTCGCCTGATTCTCGGTCGCCGGGTTCCACCACGGGTCGTAGTGAATCACCGTGTCCGCTTCCGTCAGGTTCAGACCAACACCACCGGCCTTCAGGCTGATCAGAAAAATCTGACGCTTGCCGCTCTGGAATTCCTTCACCGGTGTACGCCGATCGCGGGTCTGGCCGGTCAATAGCGCGTAGGAAACATTACGCTTTTTCAGCTCTTGCTCGATCAAGGCCAGCATCGAGGTGAACTGCGAAAACAGCAGAATCCGCCGTCCTTCCTCAAACAACTCCTCAAGCATTTCCATCAAGCTGTCGAGCTTGCCTGAGGTGCTGCCGCGAGCGGGCAGGGTGGCATCGTTGACTAAGCGCAAATCACAGCAAACCTGACGCAGCTTCAACAGCGCCTCAAGAATGATGATCTGACTGCGCGCCACACCTTTACGGGTGATCTCGTCGCGGACTTTCTTGTCCATCGCCAAACGCATGGTTTCGTACACATCGCGCTGCGCTTCGTTGAGATCGACCCAATGGATGATCTCGGTTTTCGGCGGCAGCTCGGTGGCGACCTGCTCTTTGGTGCGGCGCAGCAGGAACGGTTTTATCCGACCGTTGAGGTGCTGAAGTCTGACTTCACTGCCGCGCTTTTCAATCGGCACACGGTAATCGGCGTTGAAACTTTTTACGTCGCCGAGCCAGCCCGGCAGCAGGAAGTGAAACAGCGACCACAGCTCGCCCAAGTGGTTTTCCAGCGGCGTACCGCTCAGGCACAGACGCTGGCGTGCATTAAGCTCACGCGCCGCTTGCGCAGCTTTGCTGTTGGGATTCTTGATGTACTGCGCTTCATCCAGCACCAACACGTGCAGCGGTTGCTTGGCCAGACGTTCGACGTCTTTGGGCAGCAGCGCGTAGGTGGTGAGGATCAGGTCGAAATCGGCCAGATTATCGAAATGCTTTTTGCGCGTGGCACCGTACAGCGCGACCACTTTCAGCTGCGGGGTGAAGTGTGCCGCCTCATCCAGCCAGTTCGGAATCAGACTGGTCGGCATCACTACCATGCACGGGCGATCCAAACGTCCGGCATTTTTCTCGCTGAGAATATGCGCCAGTGTCTGTAGGGTTTTACCCAAACCCATGTCATCCGCAAGGATCCCGCCGACTTCCAGTTGCCGCAGCGATTGCATCCAGCTCAAGCCTTCGAGCTGATACGGGCGCAGCGTCGCGTTCAGTCCTTCCGGCGCTTCCGCGCTGAAATCACGAATGTCGCGCAGACGTTGAGCGAACGTGCGGATCTGCTCGCCACCCTCCCACAGCAGCGGCAGGCCTTCCAGAGAGTTGAGGCGTGTGGCGTCGGCCTTGCTCAGGCGCAGGGTGGTTTCGCCCGGTTCCTGCAAATAAAACTCGCCGAGCGTCATCAGCACAGGTTTCAACCGACCCAGCGGCAATGCCACCTGCAGCGGCCCGTGCTCGATATTGCGTTGCGGCACGTTGACCAGAATCAGCTCGTCATCGCGACGGCGCGCAAGGCGTTCCGGATTGAGAATTTCTGCGTGCGAGCGCATCAGGTTAAGCAGGATCGGCAGCAGACTCAGGCGTTCGCCGTTGACGATGATCCCCAGTTCCAGATCAAACCAGTCGCGCTCCGGCGCCTGCTCGACCGTGGCGTACCAGTCATCCACGGCAGTCAGGTCAAAGCCAAACTCCTCGTCGATCTGCAATTCCCAGCCTTGGGTGCGCAGCTTCGGCAAATCGTTGAGGGTAAACGTCAGCCAGGCGCTGTCGTTGACCATCTCATACAGCTCGCCCGCGCTTTCCGGCAGCGCTTTGCTCTGGCGGGTAGCAATACGAAAACCGAGGATTCGTAACTGTTCGCGGTAGGACTGTTCGACTTCCGGGTGGCGTTTTATCCGCAGCGTCTGGGTTTCCTGACGGATCAGGATGTCGCTGTTCTTCTGCCCGCTGACGTACTCATCCAGATAGCTGAACGACAGCGCCGCGCGGTGCTGAATGTAGCGCTGCATCTTGCCGTTGCGCGGTTCGAAAGCGCTGAACTCGACACTGGCCAGCCACAGGCGTGGCATCGGCTGCACATTGTCGACCAGCACTTGCGGTGGCGCTTTAGGGCCACGGTTTTCCAGCACGGCTTGAAGTTTCTCCAACAGCTCGGCGTCTTTGGCAGCGGCGGGGTAGTCGAGGGTTTCCTGCACTTTCAGCAACACTGCCGCGCAATGTTTGCAGTTGCTGCGAACCGGGCAGGTGCAGCCGGCATCGACCAGCAGCAGAGTGCCTTTGGCTGACTCGCGAAGATGAATCGTCTGACGGTAAACGTTACCGCCAGAGCCTTCGCAACTGGCGGTGATCGTTGCATCGCCGACCTGGGCGATGCGTACCCGGTTTTCCAGGGCGTAGCGGCGGCCACGCTCCAGGCTCTGTTCCTTGAATCGGCTGACCCAGGAGGGCGCCAACGGTTTACTCAGCGGCGGGTTCATAAGGACTTCGATCAGTCCGGAATCGCTTCAGGCGCTTCCCGTGGCGCAGGCGCGGTCAGGGAAGTGATCTTGATCAGCAGCGCCAGATGGCCGTTGTCGAGATAGTTGAGCTGGCCGTTCTTGGTGTGGCTGTCCTGTTTCAGGCGTTCACTGGCGGTGACCAGGCCATTGGTGTCGATCTGATTGACCCAGAAATCAGCAGCGACGTCGGTGAAGCGCCCGAGCTTCATCTCCAGCGTGCCCTCGATCGGAAACTGGCCGTATTGCTCCTGACCGTCGCTGACCGCGACTTTCGCCGGTGCTTCGCCGAGGGTTTGCTGCCAGGCCTTGTGCATCAGGACTGTGTAGTCGCCACTGGCGGTGAGTTTAGTCACCACGTCATTCAGCGCCGGGGTGCGCTTGCTGTCATCGCCCAAACGCTGGGCGCCTGCGGCCCAGTCTTCCGGCGCGGCACGGCTGACGATGGCCGGCACGGCGTTCTGGCGCACCAGAATCATTTCGACCTGATACAGGTCATCGGCAAAAACCGAAGGTGCTACCAGAGTGAGTAGCAAAGTCAGCGAGCGAAACAGGCGCATGCGGCGTCCTTTAAACAGATTTCGGGAGGAGGCGCTCAAACAGCGCCTCTACAGTATTAAAGCGCTCTTCCGGGCGTTCCATCGGCACCTGAAACTTGAACATCGTGGCGCCTTCGAATTTGTAGCGTTTTGGCTGGCTCTGGATCAGCTTGATCAGCGTCATCGGATCGACCGGCGTCTGCGCTTCGAACTCGATGCGCCCACCCTGTGGCCCGCCATCGACTTTCTTGATGCCCAGTTGCTCAGCCTGCAACTTCAGCGCGGTGATGCGCACCAGATTTTTCGTCGGTTCCGGCAGCAGACCGAAACGGTCAATCATCTCGACTTGCAGATCCTTCAGGCCTTCCTCATCGGTCGCCGAAGCAATGCGCTTGTACAGAATCAGACGGGCGTGAACGTCCGGCAGGTAATCTTCCGGAATCAGCGCCGGTACCCGCAAGTTGACTTCCGGGCCACCGCCGAGCGGTTGATCGAGGTTCGGTTGCTCGCCCTTGCGGATCGATTTCACCGCGCGTTCGAGCATTTCCATGTACAGCGTAAAACCGACGGCTTGAATCTGCCCGCTCTGGCCATCGCCAAGCAGTTCGCCGGCACCACGGATTTCCAGGTCGTTGGTCGCCAGCACGAAACCGGCACCGAGATCCTGAGTATTGGCGATTGCTTCCAGACGCTTTTCCGCGTCCGAAGTGATTTGCTGGCGCGGCGGCGTCAGCAAATACGCGTAAGCCTGGTGGTGACTGCGGCCGACACGGCCACGCAACTGGTGCAGTTGCGCCAGGCCAAATTTGTCAGCGCGCTCGATGATAATGGTGTTGGCGCTCGGCACGTCGATGCCGGTCTCGATGATGGTCGAAGCGATCAGCACGTTGAAGCGCTTGTGATAGAAGTCGCTCATCACCTGTTCGAGTTCGCGCTCGCGCATCTGTCCGTGGCCGATGCCGATACGCGCTTCCGGTACCAGTTCGGCAAGGTCGGCGGCGCATTTCTCGATGGTTTTCACATCGTTGTGCAAGTAGTAAACCTGGCCGCCGCGCAGCAGTTCGCGGAGCAGGGCCTCTTTCACCGTGCTCTTGTTCTGCTCCATGACGAAGGTGCGCACCGACAGGCGTCGCGCTGGCGGCGTGGCGATGATCGACAGATCGCGCATGCCCGACACCGCCATGTTCAGCGTGCGCGGAATCGGCGTGGCGGTCAGCGTGAGGATGTCGACTTCGCTGCGCAGGGCCTTGAGCTGTTCTTTCTGACGGACACCGAAGCGGTGTTCTTCGTCGATGATCACCAGCCCGAGGTTTTTGATCTTCACGTCGTCGGACAGCAACTTGTGCGTGCCGATGACGATGTCGATCTTGCCTTCCGCCAGATCGGCGATCGCTGCGTTCACTTCCTTGGCCGATTTGAAGCGGCTCATCACTTCCACGCTCACCGGCCAGTCGGCGAAGCGGTCGCGGAAGCTGTTGTAGTGCTGCTGGGCGAGCAGGGTGGTCGGCACCAGAATCGCAACCTGGCGGCCACCGTGGACGGCGATGAACGCCGCGCGCATGGCCACTTCGGTCTTGCCGAAACCGACGTCGCCGCAGACCAGGCGATCCATCGGTTTCGGTGCGAGCATGTCGGCGCGCACGGCTTCGATGGTGGTTTGTTGATCCGGGGTTTCTTCGAACGGGAAACCGGCGCTGAAAGTCGCGTAATCGGCCTTCGGGTCCGCGAACGCATAACCTTCGCGAGCGGCGCGGCGGGCGTAGATGTCGAGCAGTTCGGCAGCAACATCGCGTACTTGTTCGGCGGCTTTGCGTTTGGCTTTCTGCCAGGTTTCCGAGCCGAGACGGTGCAGCGGGGCCAGCGCATCATCGCTGCCGGTGTAGCGCGCGATCAGATGCAGGTTGGCCACCGGCACGTAGAGCTTGGCGTTTTCGGCGTATTCGAGGGTGAGGAATTCGGCGGCTTGATCGTCGATTTCCAGAATGGTCAGGCCGAGATAGCGACCGACACCGTGATCGATGTGCACCACCGGCGCGCCTTCGCGCAGTTCGGTGAGGTTTTTGATCACTGCGTCGTTGTTGCCGTCGGCACGCTTCTCGCGACGGCGACGCTGCATCACGCGTTGGCCGAACAGCGGGCTTTCGGCGACCAGTGCCAGCGCCGGATCATCCAGCATCAGGCCTTCGTCGAGCGGGGCAATGGTGATCGCCAGACGATCCTTGCTCGCGACGAAGTCCGGCCAGCTATCGACAGTTTTTGGTCGCAGCTTCAGACGTTCGAGCAACTCCAGCAGCACTTCGCGACGGCCCGCGGATTCAGCAGTGAACAGCACGCGTCCGGGAAACTCATCGAGGAAGCCAGCCAGCGCGGCCAGCGGTTGCGTGGCTTTGGCTTCGATCGCCAGATTCGGCAAGGCTTGCGCGGGGAAGCGTTCGCGACCGGCGCCGCTTTCGACGTCTTGCTGACTGGCAACCACTCGCGGCCAGCTCTTCAGGCGCGCGAAGCAGTCTTCTACCGGCAGGAACAATTCGGCGGGTGGCAATAAAGGACGCGATGGATCGACGCGGCGCTCTTCATAACGATTGCGCACGTCGTTCCAGAAATTCTCCGCCGCTTGCTCGATGCCCGGCAGCGAGAACACTTGCGTGTCTTGCGGCAGGTAATCGAACAGCGTCGAGGTTTCGTCGAAGAACAGCGGCAGGTAGTACTCGATACCGGCCGGGGTAATTCCGCTGCTCAGATCCTGAAAGATCGGGCAGCGACGGAAGTCGACGTCGAAACGCTCGCGAAAGCGCGCCTTGAAGCGGGTGACTGCGTCTTTCTGCAACGGGAATTCGCGGGCCGGCAGCAGCTTGACCGAGTCGACCTTGTCGATGGAGCGCTGGTTTTCCGGATCAAACGTGCGCAGGGTTTCGATTTCGTCATCGAACAGGTCGATGCGATACGGCAACTTGCTGCCCATCGGAAACAGGTCGATCAGCGCGCCGCGCACGGTGAATTCGCCGTGCTCATACACTGTGTCGACGTAGCGATAGCCGCTGGCTTCGAGCCGCGAGCGCATCTGTTCGACGTCGAGTTTCTGCCCGACATCCAGTACCAGGCTGCTGCCGAGCAGGAATTTGGTCGGCGCCAGACGGTGCAGGGCCGTGGTGATCGGCACCACCAACACACCGTGTTCCAGTTCCGGCAGCCTATATAAGCTGGCGATGCGCTGGGAAATGATGTCCTGATGCGGCGAGAACAGGTCGTAGGGCAGGGTTTCCCAGTCGGGGAAATGCAGAACGGGCAAATCCGGGGCGAAGAAACTCAGCTCCTGTTCCAGTCGTTCAGCACTCTGGCTGTCGGCGGTCAGTAGCAGGGTGAAGCGCTTGGCAGCGCTGGCAGCCTCGGCAATCGCCAGACTGAGGGCAGCGCCGGGCAAATTGCCCCAATGCTGTTTACCTGCCTCGGCAGGGAGTTGCGGTAGACGCAGAACGGGCACGGAAGGTTGAGCTCCAGGCTTTGCGACAAAGTCGGTAATTGTAGCGGCGTCGGGTGTCGCCTGTCAGTTGCAGACTACGTCTATCTTCACTGTTTTGGCGAAATGTAGTGGTAACCATAAAAACGAGCACTTTTTTAGTGGTTATGTAGTGCCGAAATTGGCTCGTGTTACGGAGGGTTACAGACATCGTCTAACAGTCGACGAAAAATTGACTGCGCTGGAAGCCGCGTATTTACTGGGCTGGCGCGAGGCGTGATTTTTTTGAAAGGAATTTTGTTACCGATTTCGCGACAAGCGCGCATTGCTGAATGAGGTTGTGGGCGGCATAATGTAGCCCCTTTTTTCTGCCCCTACATGTGGAAGGTTACCGTGACTCAGAAGCCCGACCAGTGTCTTGGTGAATGGATCGACCGTGAAGCACTCGCAGAAGCGATGATCCCGCTTATCGGT